>CATLEQ010000435.1 GCA_949915905.1 uncultured Lachnospiraceae bacterium
TGATGGAGATGTTATTTGTGTTTATCTTGTCCCTGCGGCTGGCCAGGGAACAAGGTGAACGGATGTTAAACGGTTGCTGTATGCGTCCCCAGCCCTTGGTTGACAAGTTTTTACAGAGCCTTCCGTTTGAACTGACAAAAGGGCAAAAAGACGTGTGGCAGGACATCAAGCGGGACCTGGACGGCATTCATGTCATGTCGAGGCTCGTCCAGGGCGACGTGGGATCGGGAAAGACCATCGTGGCATTTTTGGCGATGCTGTACACCGGATTAAACGGATATCAGGCCGTGATGATGGCACCGACGGAGGTTTTGGCAAGACAACATTACCAGACGTTTGTCACATTGCTTAAACAGTATGAAATCCCGCTGACGGCCGAGCTTTTGACCGGCTCGATGAGTACCGGGCAAAAGAAAGCGGCCTATGGGCGGATTGAGTCCGGACAAGTGCAGATTATCGTCGGCACGCACGCCTTGATTCAAAAAGGCGTGACCTATCAAAGGCTTGCCCTCGTGGTGACGGACGAGCAGCACAGGTTCGGTGTAAGACAGCGCGAAATGTTGGCAGAGAAGGGGGACGCGCCGCACATTCTCGTGATGAGTGCCACGCCGATTCCGCGAACGCTTGCCATCATTTTATATGGGGATTTGGACGTTTCCGTCATCCGGGAGCTCCCCAAGAACCGGCTTCCGATAAAAAACTGCGTGGTGGACACCGGATATCGGGATACCGCGTATTCCTTTATGAAAAAGCAGATTGCCGCCGGGCGGCAGTGTTACGTGATTTGTCCGATGGTCGAGGAAAGCGAGTCCATGGACACGGAAAACGTGAAGGATTATACGAAAAACCTGATGGACGTTCTGGGAAATGACATCGTGGTGCGTTACCTTCACGGGAGGATGAAGCAGGCCGAAAAGGATGAAATCATGTTCGCCTTTTCGCAAAACGAAATCCAGGTGCTGGTGTCGACGACGGTAATCGAGGTAGGAATCGACGTTCCCAACGCCACGGTGATGTTGATTGAAAATGCCGAGCGGTTCGGCCTTGCCCAGCTGCACCAGTTACGCGGCCGGGTGGGACGGGGCACGCACCAATCCTACTGTATATTTATGACGGCCTCCAGGTCCAAAGAGACAAAAGAACGATTGGATATTTTGAATCATTCCAACGACGGTTTCCATATTGCCAGTGAAGATTTGCGCTTAAGAGGTCCGGGCGACGTGTTCGGCATCCGCCAGAGTGGCCTGATGAATTTCCGGCTGGGCGACGTATACCAGGATGCCGGGGTGCTTTGGCAGGCAAATGAGGCCGCCACAGAATTACTGAAAGAAGACCCGCATTTAAAAAATGAGGAAAACCGGCGGCTTTTGGAAGCGGCCGAAGCGATGAAGGATCGGGCAAACCCGGAGACGACGCTATAAAAGTAACTAAAAATTTACAACAATTTCCAGTGTAAAAGAAAGATTCCTCCGCATACTATGGTTGTAACGTAAAGTTACAAAAACAAAAGTTATAAAACAAAAAACGTAACGAAAAAGAAATGTTACAAAAAGTTGCAAAAGGAGGAAACAAAAATGGCAAATCGTTCATCTAACCGTGCAGCAGTGCCGGAAGCCAAGGGCGCATTGGACAGATTTAAGTATGAGGTGGCAAATGAGCTGGGAGTACCGTTGACCGACGGTTACAACGGAGACCTTACCTCTAAGCAGAATGGTTCCGTTGGTGGGTATATGGTTA
The DNA here is from genome assembly GCA_949915905.1 of uncultured Lachnospiraceae bacterium. Lineage (GTDB taxonomy): Bacteria > Bacillota > Clostridia > Lachnospirales > Lachnospiraceae > Schaedlerella. Next base: position 1,738 of record CATLEQ010000435.1, read on the forward strand.
AGAAGATGATTGAACAGCAGGAGAAGCAGATGGCTGGCAAATAACCACCAAAAGCGTGCAGTGACACGTAATACAGCAAAAAAATTGTCTGATTGACAAAAGAAAAAAAGCATCAAGGATTGACCTTGGTGCTTTTTTTTGATATATTGTTTTCCGTGGGAGTTTCACAAGCGGGACTCTTTACTATACAAACATAGATAGGATTTGCGAGGTGAAATAAGAATGCGTGTCATTGCCGGAAGCGCAAAGCGATTACTGTTAAAGACGCCGGACGGACAAAATACCCGGCCGACCACGGATCGAATCAAGGAGACCTTGTTCAATATGATTTCGCCAGAGCTTTATGACGGTACGTTTCTGGATTTGTTTGCCGGGAGCGGGGCAATCGGAATCGAGGCGTTAAGCCGGGGAGCGAGAAGGTGCGTCTTTGTCGAACAGAACCCCAGGGCGATTCAGTGCATTTGTGACAATTTGCAGCACACGCATCTTGAGGAGCGTGCAAGCCTGCAAAAGGGTGACGTGCTCACCGCGTTGCGGCAATTGGAGGGAAGGGAGTGCTTTGACTTCATTTTCATGGATCCTCCTTACGAACAAGGGTGGGAGGAAAGGGTGCTTTCTTATTTGCGTTCCTCCACGCTGATAAAGAAAGATACGCTCCTTATCGTCGAGGCTTCCCTTGCGACTTCGTTTTCTTATCTGGAAGCGGCAGGATACGACCTTTATAAGGAAAAAAAGTATAAGACCAACAAGCATGTTTTCTTATATCCGTCAAAGGACGAAAACGAATGAGAAAGGAAAGACTATGTTGAGAGCGATTTATCCGGGCAGTTTTGACCCGGTCACATACGGCCACTTGGATGTCATCAAGCGTTCTTCGAAACTGGTGGACCATTTAATTGTCGGCGTATTGAATAATAATGCAAAAATGCCGTTGTTTTCTGCAAAAGAACGTGTTAAAATGTTAAAGGATGTAACGAAGGCTCTGAAAAATGTCGAGATTGCCTTGTTTGACGGGCTGCTTGTCGATTTTGCAAAAGAGATGGAGGCGGACGTCATCATTCGCGGTTTGCGCGCGATCACGGACTTTGAGTATGAGTTACAGATGTCTCAGACGAATCATAAGCTGGGGCCGGATTTGGAAACTATTTTTTTGACGACCAGTATTGAGTATTCTTATTTGAGTTCCACCACGGTGAAGGAGATTGCCGCTTTCGGAGGGGACGTCACACAGTTTGTTCCGGAAGAGGTTTTAAAAGAA
>CATLEQ010000436.1 GCA_949915905.1 uncultured Lachnospiraceae bacterium
GTTGTGGTGATCTTATTATACCAAAGATTGGGTGCTATTTTAATGTCAATGCACCAATTTATTTCTTTATTTTGCTTGAAGGTTCAAGCTTCTACACCGGATTTACTGGTGGGAAAGTTGAGTAAATGATTTAAATGTAAGTACGAAAGCAGAAGAATCCAATATATTATATGCGGCCGCAAACGGTAGAAAAATAGCAGATGTAACAGATTAAAACCGTGGAGAGGGAATAAAGATGAGAGAAAGGAATCTTTGTTCCCTCTCATTCTATTTTCACGCTCATACATTTTCCGAAATAGGAATAAGGGATTTCATGGTAACAGTGTTTATGGCGGATTGTGCGACCTTAGAGAGCGGATTATCCCACTGGGTACCTGAATTTATAGGCTCCCTTATCTCAACGCTTTTGATTGCAATTGGTATTTTTCTGTTTGAATGGCGCAGGGTGAAAAAACAAAAAATGCTTGACATTTAAAAGTATCCGTTTTATACTACTATCACTTGAATTTCGAACTTTAAAGTTCTAAAGTTTAAAGCGAAGAAGAACAAAATTCCCGATCGGTATCGTCACTTTATCAGACGAAGGCCGTGCCGCGGCACTGTGTGCCGGTGGCACATGTTTAGCATGGATCGGAGCGGGAGCATAGAAGCGCATAGCCCCGCCAATAGTAACGAGGCTTATACTGGGCGGTAGATTTAACTGCCGCTCAGTATAAAATGATGCGCACAGCCGCATAGGGAAACATGCCGCTTTGCGGTTGCGGCTGGCGCAATACTCACGGCAGATAAAATCTGTCGTGAGTATAAAAACAATAATGATGGAGGCGGATTTTACTATGAAGGAAATTGAGAAGCTGATGAATTACCGCCCGGAAATCCGGGTGGTGGATGCGACATTGCGTGACGGTGGCCTGGTGAATAATTTTTATTTTAGTGACGAATTCGTGCGGGCACTGTATCTGACAAATTTACGGGCCGGCGTTGATTATATGGAGTTTGGTTACAAGGCATCCAGGGAGATGTTTGATGAAAGCAGGTTCGGTAAATGGAAGTTTTGCAAGGACGAGGACATTCGCTCCATCGTGGGGGACAATGCGACGGACTTGAAAATCGCCGTCATGGCGGACGTGGGACGCTGTGACTACAAGAATGACATTTTGCCGAAAAATGAAAGCCCGATTGACATGATTCGTGTGGCAACCTATATTCATACGATTCCGGCGGCCATTGACATGATTGAGAACGCGGCGGCCAAGGGCTATGAGACGACATGTAATCTGATGGCGCTTTCCAATACGCAGGAAAAGGACCTGCAAATTGCGATGGACCTGGTGGCACGAACCGATGTCAGGGCACTTTATATTGTAGATAGCTTTGGGGCGTTGTACCCGGAGCAGTTGGCGAGGGTGGTTGACATGTTCATGGAGATTGCCGCCAAGTACGGCAAGGAGGTTGGAGTCCATGTGCACAACAACCAGCAGCTGGCATTCGCCAATACGATAGAGGCGGTGGGCGACGGTGCGAACTTCTTGGATGCGACGTATAACGGTATGGGGCGCGGAGCCGGCAATTGCGCGATGGAACTGCTTTTGAGTTTCTTGAAAAATCCGAAGTACAATGCGTATCCGGTGTTCCAGTTCGTGCAAAACCAGATGCAAAAGCTGAAAGAAGAAGGCATTGTCTGGGGATATGATTTGCAGTATCTGATGACGGGAATTTTGAACCAGCATCCTCGTACGGCGATTGCATTTACGGAGCAGAAGCGGACGGACTATGCGAACTTTTACTGTGAGTTGGTGGAGAAAGACTGATAGGGATGGAAATAGGAACATAGAGGGTAGACAGGCTTATGGAATTGATCGTAAAGGAATTTAAAGAATTGACGACGACGGAATTGTATGAGATTTTAAAGGCCAGGGCGGAAATCTTCATTATGGAGCAAAACATCAATTATCAGGACATGGATGACATTGACTATAGAAGCATCCATTGTTTTTACCAGGAGGGTGACAAGGTAGTTGCCTATTTGAGGGCATTTTATAAGGCGGAAGACAAAAAGGTGGTTCAGGCCGGAAGGGTGCTGACCCTTGCCCATGGGAACGGGCTTGGAAGAAGGCTGATGGAGGAAAGCCTGCCCGAGATTGAGAAACGGATGCCTTGTGAAAAAATACGGGTGGATGCTCAGAAATATGCGGAAGGCTTCTATCAAAGGTTTGGCTTTAAGACCGTGTCGGACGAATATGTGGAGGAAGGCATCGTACACGTGGATATGGAGATGGAAGTGGTTTTAGCATCCCTGTGAAAAGTAACGAAAAAGGGCTTGACGAATCGCGTGTTGTGTAGTATATATCAAGAAGAGGCAAATTTTGATGAGGGTATGGGGAAAGCCGTGCATGCACGGCGGATTTGTAAATACATCATCAGAAGTTCGTTTCAGATGCTCATGATAAGGAGGTAGAGATAGATGTCAGTCGTAAAGTTGACAACGGAAAATTTTGAACAAGAGGTATTACAGTCGAATCAGACGGTATTGGTAGACTTTTATGCGGACTGGTGCGGACCGTGCAAGATGATGGCACCGGTCATTGATGAGATTGCCAAGGAGCGTGCGGACATAAAGGTGGGCAAGCTTAACATTGACGAGGAGATGGAGATTGCCCAGAAATATGGCGTGATGAGCATTCCCACCTTTATTGTTTTCAAAAACGGGGAGGCCGTGCAGAAAGACATGGGCGCGAAGCCAAAGGCGGCGGTTTTAGAGATGCTGAATTAAAAACGGACATCCAAAAAGGTGAAGAAAACGGTTTCAGATGAAATGGTGTCTGAAACCGTTTTCTTCGTTTCCTGCACCGGATGCGCGCCGCAAAGTGACGTGGGATGAAAGTTATACTGAGGAGCAAAAAGATTTGCTCCTCAGTATATGAGGATGCGCACGGCCGCATAAGGAAACATGCCGCTTGGCGGCTGCGGCCGGCGCAATACTCACGGTAGATTT
>CATLEQ010000437.1 GCA_949915905.1 uncultured Lachnospiraceae bacterium
TGGCGGATTTCCCTTATTTCGTGTATGCGCTTTCGGTAGAAAATGTCGGGAAGCTGTTGTGCGTCGTGGCGGGCAATTCGATTGGGTCAATCGGGATTTATTATTTGGTGAGAGAAAAGGTGCTGGGGCAGAAAGACTTGTGAAATGAAGCGTATTTAACAAATTGGATTCAAATTCCTAAGAAAAAACATCGAAAGCCAAAAACTTTCGATGTTTTTTGTAAGCCGAAAATCAGACTCGAACTGACGACCCCTTCATTACGAGTGAAGTGCTCTACCAACTGAGCTATTTCGGCTTGTTCTCAAACGAACCTTAGATACTATAACATCTTTTGAAGAAAATTTCAACTGTTTTTTGAAAAAAATTAATTTATTTTGCATCGGTTGAAATTTACAAGCAGATATCCTATAATAAGAGGAACGATTGCATGTGGAAAAGAGACTGCATGTGGTGAACATGAAAAACTGACAAGACGAGGAGGAGCATGTGTAATGAATGAGAAAATCCAAAAGTTATTAAATGGTAAGGGGGGAAACTACATTTTTCCGTTTTTCTGGCAGCACGGGGAGGAAGAGAGTGTCCTTCGCAAGTACATGGAGGTCATTGAGAAGAGCAATATAGGAGCCGTTTGCGTGGAGAGCCGTCCGCATCCGGACTATTGCGGCCCGGGCTGGTGGCATGACATGGACATTATCATGGACGAGGCGAGAAAGCGGGACATGAAAGTGTGGATTTTGGATGACAGTCATTTCCCAACCGGATTTGCCAATGGGGCGATGGAAAAAGCGGATCCGAAGCTGGCCAGGAAGAACATGGTGCACCAGGTCATTTCATGCGGCGGGGCGGGAAGCGAGATGCGCCTTGACTTGTCAGAGTATCGCGAGGCACCGGAGTGGCCATTAAGCCAAATTGAGACGATGATGTCCCGCGGCCAGAAGCCGGAGCCGCTTCCGGGGGACGAGATTATCTCGATATCGTTGATTAAGGAAGGCGGTGCTACGGAAGCCGACATCATCGATTTGACGGGCGAGGCGGCCAAGGATGAGCTGGTCTTTACGGTTCCGGCAGAAGGAAAGTGGAACCTTTACATTTGCCACAGCACGCGAAACAGCGGCCCGCACCGCAATTATATCAACATGATGGATCATGATTCCTGCCGCGTGCAGATCGATGCCGTCTATGAGCCGCATTTCACACATTACGCGGATGACTTTGGCAAGACCCTGGCGGGATTTTTCTCGGACGAGCCGGAGCTCGGCAACGGCCACCTCTATGAGCAGCAAAAGCATGTGAGCGAGATGGACGACCTGCCGTGGAGCGCGGAGCTTGGCGAGGCCTTGAAGGAGAAATGGGGCGAGAAGTACGCCGCCTACCTTCCGCTGGTATGGAGCGCGGACTTTGACGAGAATTTGCTGTCGGGAATCCGGTTTGACTATATGGACTGCGTAAGCCGCCTGGTGGAGAAGAATTTCTCCATGCAGCTTGGCGACTGGTGCCGTGAGCACGGCGTAGAGTACATCGGGCACGTCATCGAGGACAACAACCAGCACGCCCGCACCGGAACGAGCCTGGGGCACTATTTCAGGGGACTGTATGGACAGGACATGGCCGGTATTGACGATATCGGCGGGCAGGTCATGCCGCAGGGCGAGGAAGATGCAGATGTTCCGACCATGTTTGGCTCTAAGAGGGAAGGTACGTTTTATCATTATGTATTGGGGAAACTCGGAAGCTCGGCGGCTTCCATCGAGCCGCGCAAGAAGGGACGCGCCATGTGCGAAATATTTGGAGCCTACGGTTGGGGCGAGGGTGTGCGCCTGGAGAAGTTTTTGGCGGATCATTTCCTTGTGCGAGGGATTAACCACTATGTGCCGCATGCGTTCAGCGCGATGGAATTCCCGGATCCGGATTGCCCGCCGCATTTCTACGCGCATGGGCACAATCCGCAGTACCGCCATTTTGGCGCATTGATGAAGTATTTGAACAATGTCTGTGAATTGATGAATGACGGACACTGCGTGGCACCGGTGGCGATGCTCTACATGGGCGAGGCGGAGTGGACGGGTGACTTTATGCTGATGCAGGCACCGGCCAGAAAGCTTACGGACGCGCAGATTGATTTTGAGATTGTCCCGGCGGACGTGTTTGCCGACAAGGAAGCATTTCGGACGGAAATCGGAGGTTCGGAAATCGGCGGCGTGTTCAAGGTCAACGGGCAGGAGTATAAGGTGCTTATCGTGCCGCGGACGAAGTATTTGTGCGAGGCGGCGGCCAAGGGGATCGTCGACTTGCTCGCGCACGGCATTCCGGTCATTTTCGTGGAGGATTTGCCGAAGGCGGTAGTCGGCGGAGGAGCCTTGCCGTTTGATACGGAAAAATGCAAGGTGGCCGCACTGGACAAGCTGGCAGACGAGCTGCGCGCGATGAATCTGGCGGAGATTTGCATTGCCCCGGCAAGTGATTGGGTACATTACAGACATTATGAGAACGGCTCGCCCATGTACATGTTTATCAATGAAGGAACGGAAAACTACCAGGGTGAAATTTGCGTGCCGCAGACCGGAAAGCTTTATGCGTATAATGCCTGGGACAACCGCCCGGAGTTCGTGGCGGCGAAGGAAGCGGAAGGAAAGACCGTGCTTGACGTGACGCTTGAGCCGCTTCAGAGCCTGATTGTCATCTTTGACGAGGCAGGGGACGAATTGGCAGCACCGCTTGCGGTGCAGGTAAATGCGGCGGGTGTTCAGAAGAAGGATTTCAGCGAAGGATGGACGCGCAGTACGTGCACGAGCATCCAGTATCCGCAGTTTGGACAAGGAAAGCAAGTCAACCTGCCGGATGCGCTGGAGACGGAAGAACCGGAATTCTCCGGATTTGTCCGTTACGAGAAGAATCTGCATGTAGAGAAAGTGCCAAAGAAGATGATTTTGCAGATTTCCGAC
>CATLEQ010000438.1 GCA_949915905.1 uncultured Lachnospiraceae bacterium
ACGGTTTTGAGATAAAGAGTTTCGCTTGCAAAAATTCTGGTATTCAAGGAGGATGTCATGAAAAACGAGGAAAAAAACGGAAAAGTGCCATTGATTAGCAAGATAGCATATGGCTTCGGGGATGTCGGGTGTAATTTCAGCTGGATGTTCGTCAGCAATTTTCTTATGATATTTTATACGGACGTATTTGGCATCAGTATGTCCGCCGTGTCCGCATTGATGCTGTTTTCCAGATTCTGGGACGCCATCAACGATCCAATCGTCGGCAGCTTGACGGACAAGACAAACACGCGATGGGGGCGCTACCGTCCCTGGCTGCTCATCGCGGCACCGATTACGGCGATCATCCTGGCCCTCACCTTCTTGGCGCATCCGGATTGGCCGGGCACCGCCAAAATCATATACATGGTCATTACCTATTGCCTGTTGGTTCTCGGCTATACGTGCGTAAACATTCCGTATGGGACGCTTTGCGGGGCGATGACGCAGGACATTGACGAACGCGCGAAGATTAACACCTCCCGCTCCGTCGCCGCGATGATTGCGATTGGAATCATCAACATCATCACGGTTCCGCTTATCAACAAGCTTGGAAGCCATAGCGCGAAAGACGGCTATTTATACGTGGCCATTTTATACGGATGTATTTTTGCCGCCTGCCACTTCTTCTGTTTTGCGAAGACGAAGGAGTCCGTGACCACGCCGGAAAAGGAAAAAATATCGCTCAAGGTGCAATTAAGGGCCGTGTTACAAAACAAGCCCTACATATTGGCACTGATCGGGCAAGTATTGTTCGGCTTCACCTTATATGGAAGAAATGCGGACGTTTTATACTATTTCACCTACGTGGAAGGGGACGCGTCTTATTATACGACCTACTCCATGTGCATCATCATCCCGTCCATCATCGGGGCCGCATGTTTCCAACCGGTATTTCGCAAGCTGAACAACAAGGGACGAACCGCTTCCGTCTTCGCGCTGCTCACGGGAATCGCCATGCTTTGCCTTTTCTTCTTCAACGTAAGGGAAACGCCGATTGCATTTTATGCGTTATCCGGAATCACGCAATTTTTCTTTTCCGGTTTTAACACGGCAATTTACGCAATCATCCCTGATTGCGTGGAATACGGAGAATGGAAGACGGGCTTGCGAAACGACGGGTTCCAATATGCATTCGTCTCCCTTGGAAACAAAGTCGGGATGGCGATTGGCACCGCCCTCCTCGCCGCATTGCTCGGAAAATACGGGTATGTCGCCAATCAGGCGCAAAATCAAGCGGTACTTGGAGTCATGAAGCATTCCTTTACCACGATTCCCGGGATTCTCTGGATTGTGACGGCCATTGTGCTATTTTTCTACCGCCTGAACAAAAAACGGTACAATGAAATCATGGAAGACTTGAAAAACGGAAAAAAAGGTTGAAATACCATCATTTCATATTTCATTAACGTTTCTCCAACATTTGCAAAACAGTTCCGTCCTATTCTAATGCGTGTAAAGAACAAGCAAACAATCGTTGTCGGCAGGCCTTGTAAGTCCTCGTGCGGCAGCAAGCGTTCAAAAAACATACACAGAATTAGAAAGGATGGAACTATCATGAAAACAAACAAAAACAACACCATTTACTTAGTAACCGGGGCGGCGGGATTTTTGGGAAGCCACATCTGCGACACCCTTTTAGAGCGTGGCGACGCGGTGCGCGCCCTCGTCCTGCCGGGCGACAAATCCGTAAAATACATCCCGAGCGAAGTGGAAGTCGTGGAAGGCAATTTGTGTGACATGGATTCGTTGGAAACCTTTTTCACCATCCCGGACGGCATGGAGTCCATCGCCATTCACTGCGCCAGCATGGTGACCACCAATGCGGAATTTAACCAAAAGCTCATCGACGTCAATGTCGGCGGCACGAAAAACATGATTGACAAATGCTTAGAGCACAAAGAGTGCCGGAAGATGGTTTACGTAAGCTCCACCGGCGCCATTCCCGAACAGCCGAAGGGCGTTGCCATCAAGGAGACGACCCGCTTCACCCCGGTCAACGACATCGTGCAAAGAGGATGCTACAGCCATTCCAAGGCCATGGCCACCCAGGAGGTATTGGACGCGTGCGAACATCGTGGATTGAAGGCCTGCGTCGTGCACCCGAGCGGGATTCTTGGCCCGAAGGACTTCGCCATCGGCGAGACGACGGGCACCGTCATCAAAATCATGAACGGACAAATGCCAATCGGCATGGGCGGTTCCTTCAACCTTTGTGACGTGCGCGACCTGGCATACGGCTGCGTGGCGGCCGCGGACAAGGGCCGTATCGGGGAATGCTACATTTTAGGCAACAAGGAAGTGACGCTGAAAGAAGTATGCCAGATGCTGCATGATGCCAGCGGATGTAAAATGCCTTTCTTTTACGTGCCAATCAAAATGGCTTACAAACTGGCCGCACAGATGGAGAAGAAAGCCGAAAAGACCGGCGAAAAACCGATGATGACCAATTTTGCCGTGTATAACCTGGACAGAAACAATCAGTTTGATTACTCCAAGGCGGAAAAAGAACTCGGCTATCATACAAGACCGTATGCCGAGACGCTAAGGGATGAAGCCGAATGGCTGGTAGCGGGCGGGTACGTCACCGTTCCCAAAAAGCTTGCAGCCGAATCCGCGATAGCATATTCCTGCTGATTATGCCTCGAACGAGGCACAAACCCTAAAATCATTTCTATCTTCATAACCGCCAGTGCCATACCGATTGTTTGAAATCAACCGGTATGGCACTTTGACGTTTATCCCTCTTTTTCCAACGCTTCGCACAATCTGCAGATTTCCTCCCCGTACTTTTCCTTTCCTTTCTTAAGCAAATACTGGTGTACGGGATATGCCAACGACAAAATCGCCATCCCCAGCACGCCGATTATA
>CATLEQ010000439.1 GCA_949915905.1 uncultured Lachnospiraceae bacterium
TATGAGAGTGGCTGTGAGGCTTGCGGCACGACGCAGCGTTCTATATCGTGTTATGATATTAATGGGATGTGTCATCATGCTTGTGACGTGTGCCTGAAAAATACAGAAGCGTCTTTGGAAAAAAGCAAGGAAACGTTGCAATCCAAAAAAAGTAATTTTTTAGGCGGTATGGCAGGTGCATTTTTAGGATCATTGGTAGGCGTTATTTTATGGTGTTCTATTCTTGATGAATACAAATTCATTTTCGGACTGGTAATTTGCTGGGGAGCATTTAAAGGCTATGAATTGCTTGGCGGCCGTATGGATCGAAGAGGCGTGATTATTTCGGTTGCATTTACTGTGGTTTCGGTCTTTTTGGCAAACAGAGTTTCATGGATATACGAGATGGGCTATATGTTTGAACTGAGTGGCTATGGACTGGTGGATTCTTTTTTGTATTTAGAACCTCTGTTGGTAGAAATGGGGGAATTGGAATTCTATTTGAGAGATTTGGTGGTCGCCTATGCCGTGCTTGTTATCATGAAATACGAAGAGGTGATTAAAAAATATCATGCGAGCGGCGGGGATTATAAAATAGAAAAATTGTAATACATCACAGCTTGGTTATTATACATTACTTTCTCCACCCCGTGAAAAATAACCATTGAAGATGAATTTCTTGTAAAATCTTAGTGTTGATGTTAGTATAAGGAGTAGGATAAGATGATAAGGAAGGGAAAACACATGGGCAAGATGTTGGATGAGTATATAAAGCATAACGGGGAGAATCTTTGGGATTTTGAAGTGTTGCCGGGTGTGGATTTCGAAAATGATAATCGGATTCATCCGTTAAAGCAACGAGATGTGATGCGTCTTGTCGAGGCTGTAAAAATGGACGAACATATTTTGGCGGTTATCGTGTTTGGAAGTGCGGTACGGTTTGATTGTCATTCACAAAGTGATTTGGATGTTTTGGTGGTGAGGGAGGACGAACTTCTTAAGATAAGTAGCTCTCTTGACAAGGTAGAAAGTGAATTGGATATCATTTTTAGTTCCAGGCTGGGGAACCGCCTTGGGGAAGAAATAGCACAGACGGGCGTAATCGTTTATAGGAGGGACAAAGATGTGTGATATTCGTTATTTTAAATCGGCATATCATTGCTATGACGTAGCTGTCAATTTGATGAAATTATACAAAAATGACGAAATGTACCTGAACGACGTTGCTTACAATTTGCAACAGTGTATTGAAAAGACGTTGAAAGCTTTCTTGGAGTGCAAAGGAGTCACGGTGCCTCAGACACACAGCATTCGAAAATTAATTTCCATGTCAAAAAATAATGGATCGATTGCCATAATAACGGATTGGATTGAGGAAAATCAATATGAGATAGAGACATGGGAATCTGACACAAGATATAATTTTGACATGTGCCTGGAGGCAGAGCGTATCCATAAAGGATTGGAGGAGGTTAAAAAATTTCTGGATCTAAATCATATGTGTTATACTTTAAATCCGGAATTGACGGATGAAAGAAAAGAAAAATTGCAGAGAAAATTACCCAAAAACTTAGAGATACGAGATGAATTCGAATGGAATTGTTATTATACTATTTTTAAAAAGAGTTTGTTGTAACGCATTCAATCCGAAAAACACTGTATTCACGCAAAACCTATTGCGTGATGTGAAAAATGGGAATAGAATAGGGGCAACATAAAAAAACGAGACGTGGACGGGACATAAGCAGGAGGTGTGCGTTATGACAAAGAAACTCAAAAACGTGATTACCGTCGCCGTGATTATGCTCATTGTGTTGGCCTCTACGGTACTTTACTATTATCCGAGATATTATCGGCAGGCCCAGAATTATCCTTATGAGGGGGACGAGCTGACGGAAGCCTTTTTGGAGCAATTCCCGGGAAATTACAACGAGATTTTGCGCAAGGAAAAGGATGGGCTGACCGTGTTCCTGGGATATTATAGCAAGATGGGGCAAGGGAACTATGCCTGCTATGAGAAGGCTCCGTTTTTTGACAGATGGATGCTGGCGGATCAAGGGAGCCTGGGGATGGGGCGGCCATCCAAGATGATTCAGGCAAATGACGAGTACCGGTTGGGAAATCGGGTGTATGTATCTTTAAATTCCGAACATATCAGCAAAATCGTGGTGACCACGAAAGGCGGGGAGCGGGAAGTGATTACCGATCCAGAGAGAATATTCGCGGTGATGACAAAGGACGAGATTGAGACGATTACTTTTTTTACGGACAGGGGCGAACGGATTTCGGAGGAGGAATTTCTAATTCCGTCAAAACGGCAGAAAGAGGAATTGTAAATCCTCTGTGAGACGATAAGGCGATATGTGATGCCATGGGAGAATGGAATAAGGGGGCTGAAAGGACAAGCATTTCACGGGGGCAACGTTTGTATGAATCGTTGCCCCCGAATGTTTACGTATATCGTTTAATCGTTTCCTTTAGCACATATTTTTTGTCACTGTAACGGTCGACCAGATATTGATTTGCCTTGTGTTCCAACTCATCTGCCAGTGAATCCAGCACGATCTCTTCCTCATATTTTTTCTGTAACGCCCGCTCCAACAGAAAATCGCAAACATGCGGGTTCTTTGGCAGGAGCGGCCCGTGCAGGTATGTGGCAATCACGTTTTTATACAACACGCCCTCGTAGCCGGATTTTCCCGTGTTTCCCAGTCCGAAGAAAACCTTTCCGAACGGAGTGTGGCTTCCGATAAAGGTGCGTCCGCCATGATTTTCAAAGCCGACGACGGGCGTTTCAAAAAGCGGACTGTTTAGGATGATGTTGCGGATTAGGCGTTTGGGCTGCCATCCCGTGGTAATGTCGAGGATGCCCAATCCCTCAATCATTTTTTTGTCAGTTTTATAATAATTGCCGAGCAGTTGGTAG
>CATLEQ010000440.1 GCA_949915905.1 uncultured Lachnospiraceae bacterium
TCGGTGTCAATAACCTCTTCGATGGCATCAATAGGAATTCCGGCTGCAACGCGGCCGAGCACGTTGATAGTAACGCCCTTTTTTGATTCGCTTTTTTGAATATCGGGAGATTCCAAATCTTTATTCGCTAAATCATCAATATCAACACAGAATAAGTCGGCCAGTTCTCTTGTCTTCTTTAATGGAGGCTCCGATGTCCCCATTTCCCATTTTTGAATCGTGGTATAAGATTTGTAGCCTAATTTTTTGGCTATGTAATCTTGTGACCATTCATTTTTCTTTCGTAAATATCTTATGTTTTTTGAAAGGAACGACATGTTGTAATACCCCCTTTCAATGGATACTATATCATTGATAAGAATAAAATACAAGTACATTTTAATAAATTTCAAAAGAACTTGAAAATTTTTCATGAAAACTATTGACGCGTGAAAATAATTCATGTGTGATGATGGACAGAAAGGAGGTATCAAATCTTGGAAGAAATGAGATATAGTTTGGAAGAGCTTAGGGCAAGGAAGCAATGGACACAAAGGGAAACGGCGAAAATGCGTTGTCTGCTTTAACATTTCTTTAACAATTCTGTGTTATGATATCCTCAAAATCAAAGATATGGCGGCTAAAAGACAGCATGAAGCGCATGGCCTTTTGCCCCTGGTATCAAAGAAAATTAAAAAAGAGGTGTGACATGGTTAAGATTTTGGTGGTAGAGGATGAGGAAAAGTTAAATCGTTCGGTGTGCCGTTTTTTGCGGGACAATGGGTATGAGCCGGTTCCTTGCCTGGACGCGGACGAGGCGCTCACAGTGATGTCCGAACAGATTATTGACATGATTATTTCTGATGTCATGATGCCGGGGATGGACGGGTTTGAATTTGCGGATGCCGTGCGCAAGTTGGATGAAAAGATTCCGATTCTTTTCATGACGGCGCTGGATGACATTTCCTCCAAGAAGAAGGGATTTCGGATTGGAATCGATGATTACATGGTCAAGCCGATTGAGTTTGACGAGCTTTTGATGCGGGTACAGGCTCTTTTACGGCGGGCGAACATTTTAAGCGAGCGGAAGCTTACGATTGGAAACGTGGTGCTGGATTCGGACGAGCTGGCGGCTTACGTGGACGGAGAGCAGGTGCCGATGACCGTGCGGGAATTTCATGTGCTGCACAAGCTGCTGTCTTATCCGAAGAAGACGTTTACGAGAATCGCGCTGATGGATGAATTTTGGGGATATGACAGCGAGTCCGACCCGCGAACCGTGGACGTGTACATTACCAAGCTACGCAGCAAGTTTAAAAACTGTGACGCGTTTGAAATCGTGACCGTGCATGGACTTGGGTACAAGGCCATCGTGCATGAGTAGGCGACTTGGGAAGAAAATCATCGTGTATGCTCAGGCGGCCTGGGAAGAAAACGGGGCAGGAGGTTGAAGGCCAGAGTACGAAAAGGAGAGGAGCATGGGGAATAAAAGGAAGGAAAAACCCGGCAGGGGAGAGGGCTCAAAGGTAAAGCCCGGCAACGTGATTTCGTTTAGCAGTTATTTCATTTTTTTCTTGTCCGTGTGCGTTTTAAGTGGGGTGAACCTTTTACTGTACGGGCAAGTCGTGCATGCGTTTGGGGATAATTTGTATGACTGGCGGGCACTTGTCGCGGTCGTGGCCAACGTGATGTTTGTCAGTGCGGTGGTCTGCATCATTGACGGCACGCGTCGGCGCTTTACGATAGAGGCCCCGCTCGTGCGCATCATGGAAGGGCTTTCCCATATTTCGCGGGGAGAGTACGGATATCAGATTGAGCCGCCTTATACGAGGAGAATCAATGAATTTGACGACATTATAGACAGTATCAATGAACTGTCAAGGGAGTTGGCCGATACGGAGACGTTAAAAACAGATTTCGTGGCCAATGTGACGCATGAGATGAAAACGCCGTTGGCGATTATTTTAAATCACGCCAGTTTGTTACAAAATGCGCAGCTGACGGACGAGGAGAGAAAAGAATATTTAGACACGCTGGTCAATGCGTCCAGACGTTTGAACGGCCTTGTCGTGAACATGCTCAAGCTTAATAAGCTGGAAAAGCAGAACATTTATCCGGAGCGGGAGCACTTTAATGTCGGGGAGCAGTTGCGAAACGTGTTTTTGGCGTTTGAAGGTGCGTGGAGCGAAAAGGATTTGGACATCGACATTGACGTGGATGACGTTATGATGGAAGGGGACGAGGGATTGTTGGAAATCGTGTGGAGCAATCTGATTTCCAACGCCATTAAGTTCACCCCAAGCGAAGGGGTGTTAAAAGTTGCACTGAAGGAAGAAGGAAAGATGGTCGTGGTGACGGTGCAGGACAGCGGCTGCGGCATGGACGCGGCGACAGGGAAGCATATTTTTGACAAGTTCTATCAGGGAGATACATCCCATGCAAAGGAAGGAAACGGACTTGGCCTTGCAATGGTAAAGCGGGTGATTGACATTGTGGAAGGGGAAATTTACGTGGACAGCAAAGTAGGAGAGGGTACGACGTTTACGGTGAAGGTACCGAATGGCTCGGGCAGGTACGAGCGTATGCATAGAGGAGGCGAGCGGCAATGACGGAACGAAACATGGATGGACAAAACGGCGCGTCAGAAGGATTCCAGATGCGCTATAATGCGAGCGAGCATAAGACGCGCAGCCAGGAAATCGAGCGTATCCGCAGCCAGTACGCGCCTCACGAGCAGACGCAGGACGTGCAAGAGGAAGTGGATGAAATGGAGCAGTTGCGAAAACTGGATGAAAAAGCCAAAACACCGGCACTTGCCGTCTCTCTGGCATTGGGAGTGGGGGGGACGTTGATACTTGGGCTCGGCATGAGCATGTGCCTTGCCATGGATCTTATGGTTTTTGGGATTATAATCGGCGTG
>CATLEQ010000441.1 GCA_949915905.1 uncultured Lachnospiraceae bacterium
CCGCACAAGGAAATATGCCGCTTCGCGGCTGCGGCAGGCGCGATACTCACGGCAGATTTCATCGGCCGTGAGTATATAAAGGGTAGTGTGGTTAGGGTCTGTCCTTGGCAGACCCTTTGTTACAATTTTCATCCATGCCGGCGTGGGAAAATTGTAAGAACCTTTTTTATTGCAGAGGAGTAGGAAGGCATGGAAGAAAAAAAGGAAAACAAAACAGGGGAGAAAAGTGGGTATTACATAAAGCGGCCGCAATTTAAAAATCAGGGACCGTCCAAGCTGCGCCAGCAATTTCGGCAGGGAATGACGTTGTTCGTGGTAATTATCGCGTGTATTATCGTGTATTTTGCCCTGCTTCGTTTTGATGATATTTTAAAGATGATTTTCTTGATCGGAAATGTTTTGCGTCCGGTTATTTATGGGCTGGCAATCGCGTTTTTGTTGAATCCGATTGTGAAATTCGTGGAAAAGCATTTGATCGTTTTGTTTGAAAAGAAATTGCCTGCTTTTCAGAAAAAACAGGAGACGGCGCGCGGGCTTGGCGTGTTGGCGGCGATTTGTGTCCTGCTGGCGGTTATCGTGGCATTGTGCAACATGATGATACCGGAATTGTACCGCAGTATCGTGAACATGATCAGCACGGTTCCGTCACAGTTAAATGACGCGATGGATGCCATCACGCGAATGACTTCGAACGACACTACATTGGGGCAGGTGTTTACCGTATTGTTGACGCAGGCCACGGATTTCGTGGAGAGTTGGATGCGCACGGACTTGATGGATCAGGTCAATAAGGTCATGTCGAACGTGACCGTTGGCATGATTAATGCCGTGAGCGAGTTGTTCAACTGGGTGTTGGGACTGATTGTGTCGGTCTATGTGCTGTTTGGCAAGGAGGCCTTTTCCAAGCAGGCGAAGAAAATCATATATGCGCTTTTCAAGCCGAGGGACGCGAATTTGATTTTGCATCTCACGGGGAAGAGCAATGAGATATTTTCCGGATTTATCATCGGAAAGATTATTGATTCCTTGATTATCGGCGTGCTGTGTTTTATCGGTCTGAGCATTTTGAAAATGCCATATACGCTGCTGGTGAGCGTGATTGTCGGCGTGACGAACGTCATTCCCGTGTTCGGCCCTTATATCGGGGCGATTCCAAGCGCGATTTTGATTTTGCTCTCCAATCCAAAAATGGGCTTGTATTTTATTATTTTCATTTTGGTTTTGCAACAGATTGACGGAAACATTATCGGACCGAAGATACTGGGAGATTCCACCGGGCTTTCTTCCTTCTGGGTCATTGTCGCAATTACCCTGGGAGGCGGCTTGTTCGGCATCGTCGGCATGCTGCTTGGCGTTCCGACCTTTGCCGTATTCTATTACGTGGTATCAATGGTAATTAATCATAAGCTGGAAAAGCGAAAATTGCCTACGACGACGGACAGCTATGACACGTATAGTTATGTGGATGATAACGGGGAGTACGTGCACTCCGAGCACAACGAGGTGCTAAGAGAGCAGAAGGAAAGCGCGGCGGACGTGATTGATGGTGCCGCGAAGGAAAGGGGAAGAGGAGAAGATGCCGATTCGAGTACAAAATGATTTGCCGGTGAAGGAAATATTGGAGAGGGAAAATATATTCGTGATGGACGAATATCGGGCGGCACATCAGGAAATCCGCTCCTTAAGCATCGGGCTTTTAAACCTGATGCCGCTGAAAGAGGATACGGAACTGCAGATTTTGCGTTCCTTGTCGAATACGCCGTTGCAGACGGACGTGACGTTTGTGCGGGTGGCCAGCCATGTGTCAAAGAACACTTCGACCAGCCATATTTATAAATTTTATGAACCGTTTGAAGCAATTCGCAAGCAAAAATTTGACGGTTTTATCATTACGGGAGCCCCGGTAGAACAGATGCCGTTCGAGGAAGTGGACTATTGGGACGAGCTAAAGGAAATTATGGAGTGGACGACTACCAATGTGACTTCCACGCTTCATCTATGCTGGGGGGCGCAAGCAGGCATTTATTATCACTACGGCATTGACAAGGTGCCGCTCTTAGAAAAGAAATTCGGCGTGTTCCCGCACCGGGTGCGAAACCGCAAGACCCCGCTTTTAAGAGGCTTTGACGATGTGTTTTATGCACCGCATTCCAGGCACACCGAGGTGCCGCAGGATAAGCTGGAGGCGGACAAACGGATTACGATTTTGGCCGACTCAAAAGAAGCGGGCGTGTTTTTGTGCATGGCGCAACGTGGCCGGCAAATTTTCGTGATGGGGCATCCCGAGTATGACCGAATAACATTGGATAATGAATATAAAAGGGATTTGGGAAAAGGATTGCCGATTCAGATGCCGGTGAACTATTATCCGAATGATGACCCGGAGCAGAAGCCGTTGTTGCAATGGCGCTCCCATGCGAATAATCTTTATACGAATTGGGTCAACTACTACGTGTACCAGGCGACCCCGTATGACTTGTACGGAACGCCGAACTTGAGCGACCGGATCCAGCTTCCGCATGAGGACGTGTGATTTGTAAATGGTATTTTTAAGCATCGAATTATACTGAGCGGCAGTTAAATCTGCCGCTCAGTATAACAAAGGTCAGGAGGTGCGGATAATGAATGCATTAAAACAAGAAAATTTGTATACAATAGCGGATATTTATGCGTTGCCGGATGGTGAACGTGCAGAATTGATTGATGGCAGCATTTATTTTATGTCGCCACCAAATAGGCACCACCAAGATTTGGTTTTTTCGTTGTCACGTAAAATAGCTGATTATATTGATTCTAAAGGAGGAAAATGCAAGGTGTACCTGGCTCCGTTTGCCGTGTTTTTGAATGCAGATGATGAAACTTATGTCGAGCCTGATATTAAT
>CATLEQ010000442.1 GCA_949915905.1 uncultured Lachnospiraceae bacterium
CTATATCTACGTCCAGTTCTAATTCACCTACTTTTATTCTATCCGTTCTCGTGTAGCCTTTGTTAGACTGTGCTCCTTCACCTTCCGTCCTCATATAGCCCCCGTCAAACCACCATTCTCCTTTGTTCTTAAGTTTTTCATCCGTAATTACTTTCATCAAATAATAAGCCACCGCGTCTGCCACGCTTGTCTTCCCGCTTCCATTTTTTCCCGTCAAAATCAAATGTGTAATCTTATCTTCTGACAAAGGAATGGAAATGTTTTTCAAGTGCCTGACATCTTCAATCGTTAAGTTCGTTATGAATAACTGTTCCATCTTAACCTCACTTTCTCTTTACTTACAAACAATCCCCTCGCTCTCACCGCTTCTTTCCATATTCCGCTACTTTTTAAATCATCCACACGGGCACGATATAATTTTCCTTGTCAATCGCCCCCAGTTCCGGCTTCATGCATACTACCGCCCCCTTGGAGCGCGGGGTGGAGGCCTTATCCAGCAGTTCAAACACCTTTACCAATTCCGGCCTTGGATTTGCGCTTTTCTTAATTTCAATCGGGTTCAGCACGCCGTCATGCTCTAGCACAAGGTCAATTTCCTTCACGTCCTTGTCACGGTAATAATACATATAGGCCTCGCGTCACTCCATTTTGTCAAATAACAGACGAGGCCCGTGTCATAAAAATAGAGTTTCGGTGTCTTTACAAGACGTTTCAGCATATTGTTGGAATATGGGTGCAAGTAAAAAATGATTCCCAGCGTTTCCAAAATCGCCAGCCAATCCTTTCTTGCTTTACATTTTAGCCGAAGCCATACGATAAATCAAGGGAATTTTGTTACAATTCAATGCCGCGCCAGCGCGGGCTGAATTGTAACGGGCATCACCCGCATTTTTAATTTGCCTTCGGCAAAGCGGGTGATGCATCGGCCAGATTCATGTGCATCCTCCGAGCCAGTCAGCGTAAGTGACTGGCTCGGTGCTGAACAATAACAAATATTTCCGAAACGGATGGACTTCCTTCTTCCGCTATGGTATTCTATAAGACAAAGTATTACCTATCTACGATGCAACCAAGGAGAAGAGCCATGAAAAAAGTGACGCAAAGTACCATCATCATCTACTGCCTGCCCATGTTCGCAGTCGGGCTGTTCACCACCATGCTGAACAACTACCTGATTTATTTTTACCAGCCAACAGAAAAATCCGGACTTCCCACCCTGATTACGCAAGGCTACGTGTTTGCGGGAATCCTCACCGTCATCGGGCTCATCAAGGCCGTCGGCCACGTCATTGATGCCATTTCCGACCCGCTCGTGGCCAGTTTGAGTGACAAAAGCACGCTCAAGAACGGTCGGCGAATCCCCTTCATGCGGGTATTCGCCGTGCCATTCGCCGTCAGCGCGCTCCTCATTTTCTGGTCACCCTCCACCAACCCGGCTTTCAACAACGTCTGGCTGGCCGTCTTTATCTGGGGATACTATGTTTTCTACACCTTGTACATGATTCCCCATGGAGCGTTGCTCCCGGAAATGGTCAAGGACGAGGGAATGCTGGTGGACAGTTACACGTTCCATTCCTTGTTCTTCGTCGTGGGCAGCATGCTTGGTTACGCCACGACGGCCATTGTCGCCCTCATGAAAGGTTTCGGGCTTACGCCCGTCATGGCATGGAGAATGACATTCCTGGTTTTCACGGTCATCGGGGCGATTCTTTTGCTTTTGCCAACCGTGGTTATCCGTGAATCCGACTACGTGACTTCCATACGTCCCACCACGCCGCTTTTGCAATCCCTAAAGCACGCCTTTTCCAACCGGCATTTTCGAATCGTCACGTTGGGACAGCTCCTTGAAGGAACCGGCATGAGCTTCTTCCAGGCCTGCATCATGTATTACATCACGGAACTGATGGGAATTCCCGAGGAATATTCCATCATCATCATGGCCACTTCCATCGTCGGCTCCCTCGCCCTCTATCCGCTCATCAACAAGTGGACCAAGCAAAAGGGCAAAAAAATCCCCATGATCGTGGGCTGCATCGTGTTTACCGTGGCAGAATTTTTGATTTGCCTCGTCGAGCATTTCCCCGGGCAATACGCCATGGCAACGGCGGTTCTTTTCGCCTTGTTCGTGTCGCTTCCGTTCGCGGTGCTCAACATCATTCCCGGCTCCATGATGGCCGACGTCATCCGTTTCGATACGGTAAAAACCGGGATTAACCAGGAGGGAACGTTCTCCGCCGCCAAAAGCTTCGTGACCAAGATGGGAACCTCCATCGCGACGATGATCGTCCCGTCATTAGTCGTCATCGGCGCGGTCAGTGGAAAAAGCATCGGGAAAACCGGTTTACTTTTAACCGCCGCCGTTGGCGGGGTGTTCGCGATTGCCTCCGTGATTGTTTATTTCATGTACGATGAAAAAGAAGTCTTAGAAACCATACGAAACTATAAGGAAACTTCGCACCTAAGTGTCCAAAACACGGACTCTAAGTGCTCATAGTAGGAGGAAAATATCATGTGTTTATCCATTGCACCACTGCCCGCCAAAATGCAAGGCGGAAGCGACGCGAAGCATCCCGCGTCCCACACAAAAAAGGAACAAGAATTCTACGCCGCGCGTTTGGCAAAAATGATTCAATGCAAAACCGTCTCCAAAAAGAACCAGCCTCATGACGATGCGGAATTTGCCGCCTTGCGAAACGTGATGAGGGAACTCTTTCCCCTCGTCCACGAAAAAAGTGAACTCAAAATATTCAGCGATGACTGCTGGGTCTACAAGCTTGAAGGGAAGGACACGAGCCGAAACATCATGCTGATGTCGCACCACGACGTGGTAGAGGGAACCGGCGAATGGAAGTATCCCCCGTTTTCCGGCGCCATCGCCGA
>CATLEQ010000443.1 GCA_949915905.1 uncultured Lachnospiraceae bacterium
GAACACAATGCGCCGCACACCGGACGCGTGGTGTCGTATTCTCTGACAAATGCCGCCAGGTTGGCAGAGGTTTCGTATCCATTTTCCAACCCGCCCTGCTCGGACAATTCATTTCCAATCGACCAGAAGCAGACCGACGGATGGTTACGGTCACGAAGCAGCATGGCACGCAATTCCTGCTGCCACTCGTTGGCAAAAAAGTTGCTGAAATCGAACGTGTCCTTCTCCATGTTCCAAATATCAAACGCCTCGTCAATGACAATCATGCCCAGCTCGTCGCAAACGGAAAGCAATGCCGATGACTGCGGATTGTGCGCCAGACGCAGGGCATTGTACCCGTTTTGCTTGTGAATGAACACCTTGCGGTATTCCGCGTCCCGGAAAGATTCCGCCCCCAAAATACCGTTGTCGTGGTGAATGCAGCCGCCTTTCAATTTCATGGACTTCCCGTTCAGCATGAAACCATGCTTCGCGTCCACCGAAATCGTGCGGATGCCAAACGTGGCCGCGTCCATATCAACCGCCGTTTTTGCCTCCGCGTCAGCCGATGTCCCCGCCTCCTTGTCCTTGAAAAGCTCCACCTGCATCTCATAGAGAGCCGGATTTTCCGTGCTCCACAAATCGGCATTCTCCACCATGAATTTCTGCTTCACCGTCGTGGTTTCTCCGTTTGACAAGCAAACCCTTTGCTTTCTCACGGCCACGGCCTCGCCCGTCTTTTTCTCCCGGCAGGTAAACGCAAGCGTCACCTCGTCCTTATCCTTCGTACCGTCTTTTTCTCCGCAGACCGTCACTTCCGCCTCAATCACCGCGTCCCCGTCCACGACGTGCTTTGTAGTCACGAAGATTCCGTTCTGCGCAATATGAAGCTTCGATGCCGTCAAAAGATTTACCCCACGATAAAGTCCGGAACCGGGATACCAACGGCTGTTCGGCTCCGCGTCATTATGTACGATGACCGTAATCTTATTGGCTCCCGCCTTTACAAAAGGACGAATATTGACGATAAACGGCGTGTAGCCGTAATGGTGCCTGCCTGCCGGGTGGCCGTTTACCAGCACCTTCGTCAGGCCGAAGCATCCTTCAAAATCCAGTTCCATCACCTCGGTCAAATCTTCCTTTGCAAGTTCCAGCACCTTCGTGTAAGTCCCCGCGCCGCCGTGGTAAAAGCCGACCTCGCTGCCGCCCCGCGCATGCGCGTCCACGTCCCCTTCGACCATAAAGTCGTGCGGCAAATTGACCGTACGCGTCTCCTTGTTCATGCCAGGAATATTGGATGGCTCCCCTTCCATAAATTCCCAGCCCTGATTCAATTTTACTTTCTTCATGACTATGACATCCTCCTTAACATGCTCTTTTGACTCTGATATCCGCGGATTGCTCCGCATTTCCGATAGCGTTATCTTATCACGTTGTTTTTGCTTCGTATATTCCCATATTTTATTTTTTGTTCCCATTTTAACCTTCTCCGATAACATTGACTCTGCCGTATGAAATAAGTATAATAATGATATTGAGGTCAAAATATATTTTGACCTCATGATGCCCACGGATTGCTACGCATTTTGTGCTCCCGCAATCCGAAAACACAAGGGGGCTAAAAAGGAGGCACAGCCATGACGACTTCTACCGACATGCTCGACACTTTATCCTCTATTCCAGGGCTTTACACCTGGACTTATGATGCCGCAGAGACTTTGCTTGGCAGCACTTGTCCGCAGGACATGCAAGACTTGTTTCACAAGCTTTTTTCCGAATGCAATTACCATGAATACCTGCATGAATATGCCAAAAACCATTCCGCCCCTTACGCACTTAGCATCAACATGGGGCTGGTCTGGTATGCGGTTTTGGAAAAGGCAGGCGGAAAACTGGCAAAGATTTACCTGCTCGGCCCCGCGTTCCAATACCCCGTTTCCTTGAAACAATTGGAGCGAACACTGAGCCAATATGAAGAACTGGGAATGAATTTCCGCTCCAAACGGCAGCTATTAAAAGCCATGGGACGTCTTCCCGTGATTCCGCACACACAGCTTGCCTCCTATGCCATCATGCTGCATTACTGCGTGACCGGCGAACGAATCAACTATCAGGATCTGCATCTTTTGCAAGACAGCCTGACAAACCAAAATTCCCTATCCGGTTCCCCACAGCCTTCGTTGGAAGCCTTCTACACCGGCACCATCAACGAACTTGAGCAGAAAGCGATGGAGATTTCCCCGCTGACGTACCAGACCATCTGGGAGACAGAAACCGAAATGCTGGAACATTTGCGTTCAGGCATTTCTCCCGAACAAATGCCGCTTGCACACCGCCCGGTTCTGCTCCCGACCGACATTTCCGGCATCCAGACTCCCGTCGGAAAGCTTAAGGCCTCCGCCGTCATCCTGACCTCGCTCTGTGCCAGGACGGCCGTGGAATGTGGTCTGACCTACGAAAAGGCCTACCGCCTGGCGGATGAATATTTGGGAAAAATAGAAAACGAGCCGCATTCCCCCGTGGGACTGCAGCGTTTGATCGGACAGATTTATGAAGATTTTTATGAACATATACAAAGCCACCGGCAAAAATCAAAAACCTATAGTCATGAGACAGGTCTTTGCCTCGACTACGTCCAAAACCATGTCACAGAGCGTATCGTCTTGAAGGATTTGGCGCGTCTC
Source organism: uncultured Lachnospiraceae bacterium (assembly GCA_949915905.1). Taxonomy (GTDB): domain Bacteria; phylum Bacillota; class Clostridia; order Lachnospirales; family Lachnospiraceae; genus Schaedlerella. The sequence continues at coordinate 2,664 of CATLEQ010000443.1, forward strand.
ACCGGCTACGCGCCTTATTACCTCTCCCGCAGGTTTAAGGAAGAGACCGGCACTACCCTGCGGGAATACGTTCGCGTGCAGAAAATCAAGTACGCCGCCACCCTGCTCGTCACCACGAAGGACAGCGTGGCGGATATCGCGGAAAAAGTGGGGCTTTCCTCCCGCAGCCACTTTACACAGGACTTCCATGACATCATGGGGATGAGTCCGG
>CATLEQ010000444.1 GCA_949915905.1 uncultured Lachnospiraceae bacterium
TTGCCGCCTCGATGGGCGGTTCCCAGGTATATTTGGAGCCGGGAGAGACGCAGACGGTCGAGACGATGCTAAAATGCATCTCGATTGCCAGTGCGAATGATGCTTGTGTGGCGATGGCGGAGTACATATGTGGGAGCGAAGAGGAGTTTGTCCGGCAGATGAACGAGCGGGCGAAGGGACTTGGCATGAGCAACACACATTTTGTCAATTGTAACGGACTGGACACGGACGGGCATGTGACCACGGCCAGGGACATTGCCCTGATGTCGAAAGAACTGATTACGAAATATCCGCAGATTCATGATTACTGTACGATTTGGATGGAAAACATCACGCACACGACCAAGAAGGGGACGTCGGAGTTTGGACTGACCAATACAAACAAGCTCATTCGCCAGTATGAATATGCCACGGGACTAAAAACCGGTTCCACCGGGCTGGCCAAATTTTGCGTCTCGGCAACGGCCAAAAAAGACGACGTGGAACTGATCGCGGTCATCATGGCGGCGGAGGATTCGAAAAGTCGTTTCAAAGATGCCACCACGCTTTTCGGATATGGCTTCGGAAAATGTCAGATTTATCGGGATGAAAACCCTCCCAAACTGGAAAAACTGGGAATTGAAGGTGGTGTGCGGGAAGAAATCGAGATTGTATACAAGAATACATTCTCATATCTGGATACGAGCGGGGGCAATTTGTCTCAGATTACGGCCAAAATCGAACTGCCCGAGAGCCTGCCCGCGCCGATAAAGGAGGGCGATGTGGTAGGGCGGCTCGTTTATGAATGGAATGGAACGGAAGTTGGCAGCGTGGACATTGTGGCCGCGGAAACCGTGGAAAAGGCAAAATTTGTTGACTTTTTGAAAAAAGTACTCGGAAACATGAGGACGTGAATGGGTTGCCCTTGAATTTTGCCAAAAAAGGTGATAGAATAGGCAAGGATTTGTTCGCAGATTAGACACGTGCATGACTGAATACATGTATACAATCTGCAAGATCCTTGCTTTTTACTTTTAATAAATTAAGGAAGACAATGATGTCAATCGGCATGAGGATTCTATATGAAGAATGGAAAGACGTGGCTGGGCTTGCTGGGGTTGCTTGCGCTGGCCGTACTTTTGGAAATTTGGCGTGAATTGCACACATTTCGGATGACGCATTACACGATTGTCTCGTCGAAATGGGCAGGTGACGGTGCAAAGAACAAAGTTTTGTTCCTGAGCGACCTTCACAATCACGTATATGGCGAACAAAACGAAACGTTGCTTGCGGCAATTCGGGAGGAACATCCGGACGCGATTTTAATTGGCGGTGACATGCCGGTCGCGAAGATAGAAGGCTCGTTTGATGACGCGGCCAAATTTGTGGAAGCTTTGTGTAAAATTTGCCCTGTCTATTATGGGAATGGGAATCATGAGCAGCGCTATAAAGAAAACAAGGCAAGATTTGGTGACGCGTACGAACGTTATAAGAAACGAATTTGTGACGCGGGTGTCATTTTGTTGGAAAACGAGAGCGTTTCTTTCGAGATTGGCACGAAGCGAGTGCGCATCAGCGGCCTGGAGCTTCCGATGGATAGCTATAAAAAATGGCGACATTCCACGGTGCGGGTACAAGACATCACGGAACGAATCGGGGCGTGTCCCCATGAGGAATACCAGATTTTGCTCGCGCACAATCCGGAGTACGCGGATAGTTACCTTGCGTGGGGGGCAGACCTTTCACTTTGCGGGCATTTGCACGGGGGACTTGTGTGCCTGCCGAACGGGAAGAGCCTGATTACCCCGCAATTTCATCTGTTTCCCAAATATGCGGGGGAGATGACGCGGGTAGGGGAACAAGCGGTAATTGTCAGTCGGGGGCTTGGCACGCACACGATACATGTGCGGTTGTTTAACCCGGCAGAGGTGGTCGTGCTGCACTTGAAGGGCGAATGAGATTTGAAGGTGAAAAAGTAAATGGCGATACCAGTAAAGTTGGAGGTGTTTGAGGGACCGTTGGATCTCCTCTTGCATCTGATTGATAAAAATAAAGTGGATATTTACGACATCCCGATTGTGGAGATTACGAATCAGTACATGGAGTACATTCGTAACATGCAAGAGGCGGATTTGAACGTCATGAGCGAATTTTTGCTGATGGCCGCCACGCTTTTGGACATCAAGTGCCGGATGTTGCTGCCGAAGGAAGTGAACGAGGACGGCGAGGAGGAAGACCCGCGCCAAGAATTGGTGGAACAATTGCTGCAGTACAAAATGTACAAGTATATGGCATACGAATTAAAAGACCGGCAGGTAGAGGCGGAGTTCATCCTTTATCGGGAGGCACCCCTTCCGCAGGAAATCCAGGACTACGTAGAGCCGGTGGATTTGCAGGTTTTGCTTGACGGTTTGACGCTTTCCAAGCTGCGCAAGGTGTTTGACGAGGTAATGAAGCGGCAGGAGAATAAAATCGACCCGGTGCGAAGCAAGTTCGGCAGGATTGAAAAAGAGGAAGTGCCCTTGCAGCTTCGGCTTTCTTACGTGCAGGATTATGCCAGGAAGTACCGGCGGTTTAGTTTCCGCCAGCTTTTGCTCGAGCAAAGGAGCAAGACGAACGTTGTCGTGACATTTTTGGCGATTCTGGAATTGATGAAGGATGGGACGATTTACGCGGTGCAGGACGAGGACGGTGGGGAAATCATGATACAGTCCCTTTTGGAATAGGCAGGAGAGTACGAGGAGAGACGGGATGGAGATTGAAAAACTGCAAGGAATTATAGAGGGAATTCTTTTTACAATGGGGGATTCCGTGGAACTTTCGAAGATTGCCGCGGCGATTGAGCATGACGAGGAAACGACGCGAAAACTGATACATCTGATGATGGACAAGT
>CATLEQ010000445.1 GCA_949915905.1 uncultured Lachnospiraceae bacterium
TAGCGATTTATACGGCAAGTGATTCCTTGTTCTATGATATTACTGAGGATCGTTTCTTCTTTGATTTAATATTATTGGACATTGAGATGCCGGGGTATACTGGCATGGAAATTGCTGAAAAAATTAAGCCTTTTCTGCCAAATATTAAAATTATCTTTATCACTTCTCATATGGAATATGCCATAGACGCTTTTGAATTGTCCATCTTTCGATATGTGCCAAAGGATGATATAGATAGGAGGCTTCCTGCCGCCATACAAGACGCAGTCAAATTAATTGAACTGGAGGATGGAAAGGCCTATACCATTCGAACGAACAGCCGCCTTGAAAAAATCCCTTTTCGGGAGATTTACTACATCGAGCGCGACGGGAAAAATGCCAGCATTTCCACCGTCGGCGGGGTGTCCAAGGTGCGCAAAAGCTTGCAGCAGGTTCATGAGGAGTTGGGCGCGGACGAATTTGTTTATATTGACCGGGGCTGCATCGTGAACATGATACACATCATGCAGGTGAAAGATGGCATGGCGATTCTGAAAAATGGAAAGACCCTCCCCATAAGTCGCTCTCATTTACAAGAGGTGAAGCGTCAGATTAACGATTATTGGGGGATGCATATATGACGGGGGTGCTTGTTTTATGTTCTAATACCGTAGCAGGGGGCGTGAGGGTCATCCTTTGCTTGTTTCTTATTTTTCGCCTGCTGTCGGCGGAGGGGCCGGGCAAGCGGCGCGTGATGGCGGCATTGGCCGGGTGTGTCGTTTTTTCTGTTGCGCTTTCCGCGGCCGGTGCGCCGGAACTTTACCACAAGATGGCGGAAATCGTCTGGATTGTCGTCTGTGCCAGTAGCTTTCGAGGCGCGGATACCCGAATGAGCTTGTTTGTCGGGATTTTTTACGAAATTGCCTGCTTCTTTTGGAAATTCCTCGTCGCGGCAGGTTTGGGCGTGTTATTTCAATCTCCGGCGTTTCTGGATGACTGCACGGGAAGCGGGCAGATTGCCGTCTGGCTGCTCCATATGCTGCTGTTGGTTACCGGTTTATGTCTTTGGAAACGCTCGGACATGTCAGGAAGGGAAATGTTTCGTCTTGCATCAGGGATTGCCGTGGCGGGCTTTATAGCGGTCGTGACTTTGTCTCAACAGAACGTGTTGGTGATTGCGGATGACACGCTGGACATGTGGATGATTTTGTCCGTCGTATTGATGATGTCCGTCCTGGTGTTCAATATGAACCGGCAATATGAGGTGGAAAAGGAGCTTGCGAGGTTAAAATCCGAACAAGCCGAATTGTTGGAGCGCGATTATGCAACCTTGAATCAGGCTTACGCAATCAATGCCAGGCTGTTCCACGATTTTCATAATCATATCGGTGTGTTGCGCCAGCTTCTTTCGCATGAGAAGCTTGTGGAAGCCGTGCGGTATCTGGACGAACTACAAGCTCCCGTGCAGGAAATGGCGAATACCACATGGACGGGGGACGAGACGGTGGACTATCTCATTAACAGTAAGGCGCGGGCGGCGGAGGCCGGTGGCATACGCTATCAGGCGCAGGTCGAGTTCCCGCGCCATACGAATTTGCAAAGTGCCGACTTGTGTGCGATATTGGGAAACCTTTTGGACAATGCCCTGGAGGCGGCCGGCCGGGTGCCGGAGAAGGAGGGGCGGTTCGTTCGGCTTACGATTCGCCGTATCAATCAAATGCTGGTCATAAAGGTGGAGAATGGATTTGCAGTTTTGCCGGTTGAAGAGAACGGCGCGTTGAAAACGTCAAAAGAGGATAATGGGCTGCACGGATGGGGTTTGAAAAGTGCCCGGATTGCCGCCGAAAAATATGACGGTATGGTGCAAACCTCGTATGCGGGCGGCGTGTTTCGGGCGGTGGCCACGTTGTCCTACCAGGGTGTGGCGATGGAATGAAAGGGTTTCGTAAAAGAAACTCTTTTTTGTTATTAATAGCATCTTTTTCATGGTCAAAAATCTACTGTTTGCGGACATGTTTGCACGGGCGTTTTTTTTCTGCTATGCTATCTGTACATCGATGCATGGATGAGGCACGTTGCCATCCGTACACCGATGTTGGGTGCATTGCGATAAAAGAAGAAGGGCAGGTAATGATGATGCGTCATGTATGGATTCGTGGGATTATGAGTTTGATTTGGCTGGTGGCGGCCGTCGTAAGCGGCATGGCCGGGAGTTTCGAGATGGCCGTCCTTTATGTCGCCCTAAGCGGGGTGTTCTTGTATTCCGCTTATGCGACGTGGAAAAAGGAAAAGGACGACAAGGGAGGCAAGTAATATGGGCAGTCCGCTTTTGAAGATTCAAGATTTGAGCGCGTGGTATGGCGGCGGGAAGACGGTGCTGTCCGGCTTTTCCCTGGAACTGGCCGAACATGAGGTGGTCGGGTTAATCGGGCTGAACGGAGCCGGGAAAACGACATTTTTGAAAGTGCTGTCCGGCCTTTTACCCGACTTTCGTGCCGAGGGCATTTTGTATCATGGCAAGCCGGTCAATTTGCGGGGGCGGGATTTTAAAACGTGCCGCTATACCGTGTTTGCCGAGGACGATTCCTTTCCGTACTTTACGTTTCGGGAATACCTGGCCTATGTTTTTGACGCTTATGGGAAGAAATTACCCGACGTGTCGGAGCTGGTGTGGGGATTTCATTTTGAAGAGTATGTGGATGTTTTGTTAAAGGACTTGTCAACCGGCAACCGTAAAAAAGCGTTCTTGATTACCGCCTTTGTACTAAAACCAAAGTTGCTTTTCCTTGACGAGCCGGTCAACGGGCTGGATTTTCAAAGCACGGAGTATCTGTACCAGCAGATTTCCGGTTACAAGGAACACGGGACGGTCTTGTTTTC
>CATLEQ010000446.1 GCA_949915905.1 uncultured Lachnospiraceae bacterium
TGGAATGTTCCATGGTGGAAGTCGTCGGGACGCCGGTTCTTGACACCATCGGGCTGGTAATGCCAGGGGTCGGCGAGACCCTCCTGGAGCAGATGAACCTGCCGCGTGCATGTAAAAGCCTCGGGCTTTTGAGCTCGCGCACCGGCGCGGCCGGACAGATTAACGCGGTAGACGAGGCCGTGAAGTCCACGAACACGGAGGTGCTTTCCATCGAGCTTCCACGTGACACCAAGGGATGGGGCGGTCATGGCAATTTCATCATCATCGGTGGCGACAACGTGTCCGACGTGCGAAGGGCCGTGGAAATTGCCTTGGAATATACGGAAAAATATGCCGGCGAGCTTTATATCAGCGAGGCCGGCCATTTGGAATTTACGTATTCCGCAAATGCGGATCATGCGTTGCAAATGGCTTTTGGCGCGCCCTTGGGCAAGCCGTTTGGTTTTTTCTGCGGCTCGCCTGCGGCCATCGGGCTTGTGATGGCGGATTTGGCCGTGAAGTCGTCCCCGGTGGAGATTATCAAATATATGACTCCCACGCGCGGAACCAGTCACTCGAACGAGGTCATCGTGACCGTGACCGGCGATGCCAGTGCGGTGAAAAACGCCGTGCTGACCGCGCGGGATGCGGGGTTACGATTGCTCGTGTCCATGGGGAGCTATCCTGAGACACCATCCAGGCCGTATCTAGAGTAAGAAGGGGAAATGGTCCGTACATGCGCAATCTATACGAGTAACTTATAGTACCTGAATTTTTGTGGAACCTTTTATGTAAGCGGGGGCTGTCGGGGAAGAGGGACAGTTCCAAACAAGGGGCCGATGTGACGCACATGAATCACATCGGCTCCCTATGTCGTTTCGCAAGTGAAACTCTTGTTTTGTCCGTCACCGTATTTGTTAGAACATTTTCGGCTGGCTTAAGATGGATTTCACGTGGTTGATTTCCTCTTGTGTGGCCTTTTGCGCCGGGGTGTAGTATTGTTTTTCCTTGGCGATCTGGTAGATGCGCTCTTGTGCCGACTCGCACTTGGTGCGCATTTGTTTCAGGCATTGCTTCAGTTCCGTGTTTTCCGTCTGGGGAATCATGTCCCCGAACATTTTTAATTCTCCGTTCACGCCGTTCAAGGCGTCGGATACCATCGTCTTTTCAGTCATTGTGGCCGCCTCCTATAAAAATTTCATCAAGTCTTGTTTGTTTTTCATGGCGGAGTCCGCCGCCTCCTGGAAGAATTTTTTGACTTCCGGGTCTTCCGCCTGGGATGCGTATTCCGTCATTTTGCAGTGTGACGTGTCGTAGCCGCCGATTAAGTGGCGCAGGTTTTGTAAATCCAGCATAGATAAATCAGCCATGGTTTGTTGCCTCCTTTATGATTGTTCACCATCGTGTGGAAGCCTATCGCCTGACGCATAGGCTTCTCGGTGGTTCTTGCTCGGTTCTTAGTATGCTTCAAAAAGCGGAAAATAAACGGTAAAAAGTTTATTTTTAATATTGATAGTAAATTGAAAATAGCATATAATCGTATTATCAGATGAGACAAGTAAATCCGATGAAGAACGGAGAAAACGATATGGCAGAGGTTATGACAGATAGACAGTATGATGGAATTTTACAGATGATTGAGATGATCATTGACGGTTGTAAGGATTTAGAGGAAGCAAAGAGAAAAATCGCAGAACTGCGGAAGGTAAAGAAAAAGAAACTATGGACGGATTCGTCCAATAGCGTGCCATAACGCCTGCATCGGTCTTTCACGAGGCCATGGATGCACGAGTGGATTGGAACGATGCGGTCTTTTCCCCTTTCTTCGCAATTCCCTGGGACTGGTTGTAGTCTGACAAGAGCCGCTGCGCCAGTCTGTTCAGATCCGCGGGCGGGTAAACGCCGTACGGGTTGCGCCGTCCCTTTCCGAGAAACCGAATTTGTCCATATCCGTTCGGTGATTTTGGGTATTTTTTTCTTTTTGCCATGCGACCATCTCCTCTTTGAGTATAAAAATAGCACCCCGACCAGAAACGAATGTTCTGGTTGACTGGATGCCCCGAAGATGATACAATATGCTTTGTCATTAGTATGCTGTATCTCTTCGGAGGTGCGATTAAAACCGTTCAGTGTTGGATCACTGGGCGGCTTTTCTTTACAATAGGTCAGAAATCTTGATAGTCAGACCATTAAAAATGTAAATAGGTATTTCATCATCGAAGGAAAACAAGTTTGAATCTTCTTCACCTTCAAAGGCATAAGTCTGTACGACTTTCTTCATTGGGTTCACTATCCAGTATTCTCGAACACCGGCGGTACGATATTTGAATAGTTTAACGGAATAATCCATCCGAGTGCTACTAGGCGAAACAATTTCAATTATCCAGTCCGGTGCGCCATTACACCCCCTGTCATCCAACCGGTCTTTATTACATATCACGGAAATATCGGGTTCCACGTAGTTTGAGCCATCCTTATTCAGGAAGACGGCGAACGGAGCGGGGAATACTTCGCAATTTCCGCCCTTGGCATCTATATGATTAAGTATCTGGTGGCTCAATCTTGCTACCAGCCTTTGGTGGGTAGTGTTTGGCGGTGCCATCATATACATCTGTCCGTCAATCAGTTCTGCCCTTTGGCCGTCTGGCATGGCGTAGATATCATCTATTGTATAAATTTTCTCTTGTGCTAAGGCCATAGTTATTCCTCACTTTCCATTGATTTTTATTCCCGCGAGCAACGAGCCAAGTGACTGCTTGCAGGCATTTGGCGACTGCCGCGAGGGGTGCTATGCGCCGCTGGCGCATGATCAGCACCGACCGAAGCGGAGCGGAGACCAAATACCCAGCCCCTCGGGGCGTTTCAAGTTTGA
>CATLEQ010000447.1 GCA_949915905.1 uncultured Lachnospiraceae bacterium
GCTCATAACTTCTCCGGTTGCTTTCATCTGCGTGGTCAGAGTCCGTTTCGCTGTAATAAATTTATCGAACGGAAGCCGCGGAATCTTTACAACGCAATAGTCAAGCATCGGCTCAAAACTCGCATACGTTTTCTGCGTGATGGCGTTCTTAATCTCGTCCAATGTATAACCGAGGGCAATCTTGGCCGCCACCTTGGCAATCGGATAGCCGGTCGCCTTCGAAGCCAGCGCGGAAGAACGGCTGACACGCGGGTTTACCTCGATGACGCAATACTCAAACGTATCCGGATGCAGGGCGTACTGCACGTTACAGCCGCCGGTAATGCCAAGCTCACTGATAATGTTTAACGCCGAGGTACGCAGCATCTGGTATTCCTTGTCACCCAGCGTCTGCGACGGGGCCACGACAATCGAATCCCCCGTATGCACGCCGACCGGGTCGATATTTTCCATATTACATACGGTAATGCAGTTGCCGTTTCCATCCCGCATCACCTCGTACTCGATCTCCTTCCAGCCGGCAATGCACCGCTCCACCAGCACTTGTCCGACACGGGAAAGGCGCAGGCCGTTTTCCAAAATCTCTACCATCTGGTGTGAATTGTTCGCGATGCCGCCGCCGCTGCCGCCCAGCGTATAAGCCGGACGCAATACGACCGGATAGCCGATTTTGTTGGCAAAGGCCAGGCCGTCCGCCACATTCTCCACGACGAGGGAAGCCGCGATCGGCTCACCGATTTTCTCCATCGTCTCCTTGAACATCAGGCGGTCCTCCGCCTTTTTAATCGTTTCCGCCGTCGTACCGATCAGGCGCACGTTATGCTCCTTTAGAAAGCCTCTCTCTTCCAGCTCCATCGCCAGGTTCAAGCCCGCCTGCCCGCCGAGCGTCGGCAACACGCTGTCCGGTTTTTCCTTCAGGATGAGCTGTTCTACCACTTCCACCGTCAAAGGTTCGATATATACCCTGTCCGCGATATCCTTGTCCGTCATGATGGTGGCCGGATTGGAATTTAAAAGTACGACCTCCACGCCCTCTTCCTTTAGCGAACGGCACGCCTGCGTCCCCGCATAGTCAAACTCTGCCGCCTGACCGATGACGATCGGGCCGGAGCCAATCATCAGTACCTTTTTAATGCTATTGTCTCTTGGCATTATTTCGCACCTCCCATCATGCTGATAAACCGGTCAAACAAATATCCGGAATCCTGCGGTCCCGGGCACGCCTCGGGATGAAACTGCACCGTGAAAATATGTTTACCGACATAGGAAAGCCCTTCATTCGTCCCGTCATTGACATTGACAAACGCCGGGCGCGCCACCGTCTCGTCCACGCTGTTTGTATCCACCGCATAGCCATGGTTTTGGGAGGAAATGTACACCCGATTCGTCTCAATGTCCTTGACCGGATGGTTGCCGCCCCGATGGCCGTATTTCAATTTATATGTAGACGCACCGGTAGCGAGAGCCATCAACTGATGTCCCAGACAAATCGCGAATATCGGTATGTCCGTATGGTACAATTTCTTGATTTCCTCGATAATGGATGTGCAGACCGACGGGTCACCAGGGCCATTTGACAACATAATCCCGTCCGGATTAGAAGAAATAATCTCTTCCGCAGATGTATGGGCCGGATAAACCGTCACCTCACATCCACGGTCGTTGAGTGATTTTGCAATATTGTTTTTCGCGCCCAAATCCAAAAGCGCCACTTTCATTCCGTCACCGGCAAGCGTCTGCTTCTCCTGGCATGTCACCTTGGAAACAACGTCGCCAACCGTATACGCCTTAAGCTTAGGAAGGATGGCTTTCAAATCATAGCCCGCATTCGTGGTAATCATGCCGTTCATCGTACCCTTCTCGCGAAGAATCTTCGTGAGTGCGCGAGTGTCAATCCCGGCAATTCCCGGAATGTCGTGGCTTTTCAGAAAACGCTGAATCGTCCCCTCGCTGCGGAAATTACTCGGCATACGCGACAACTCGCGCACGATATAGCCGTCAGGCCACGCCTTTTTCGATTCCATATCAGGGGTAATCCCATAATTGCCAATCAGCGGATACGTCATCACGACCGCTTGTCCGGCATAAGAGGGATCCGTCAACACTTCCAAGTAACCCGTCATCGAAGTGTTGAACACAATTTCACTGATCATGTCACGGGTGGAACCAATGCTCGTCCCCGTAAACACAGTCCCGTCTTCCAGTATAAGAAATGCTTTCATCTGCTCACCTTTCCCTTCTGTAGAATTTAATCACGTTTGTGACTATACACGGGGCTGTGCGCTTTGCCGCACGGCCACCGGTCGATAAAGCGATGGTTTCAGTGGCATCCCGCTGGCGCGAGGCGCACCTTGTAACAATGTTGGCATAGTAAAGGCACCCCTGACCACCTTTCTCAAGAGTGCCTCCTTGTGCTCAAATTGTTAAGATTATACTATATATGGATTCGGATTTCAACCCCTTTTTCAACTTTTCTAAACCTTGCCTAAACTCTCGCCTAAACCCTTTTGTCAGGCTTGTCTTTTCTATATATGATTATAAAACTGGCATTTGTCAATTCAAAACAAAAGGACCCAAGAACGTCCTTCCTGAGTCCTTTCTAATTATGCCACAAGGGCAACATGTCCCCGCTTTCATCAAATTCGGCCACTTGTTTTTCCACCTCGGATACAATGGCCTGCATATGAATTTCCATCAGCCTCTCCGCCTTTTTCGAATCGTGCTCCCGTATGGCCTGCATAATGTCATCATGCTCTACCACATATATGCTGCCCATCTCCCTCGTACGCAACACCTCTATGG
>CATLEQ010000448.1 GCA_949915905.1 uncultured Lachnospiraceae bacterium
TATGACGGCAGTTCCTTAGCCAGATTGGCTAGAATTATTGTATACGATTTTTGATGAGACGGCAAGGGAAAAACAATAATTTAAAAATTTTCCGGGTTACTTTTCAAGAGGTGTCACTTACGAACGAACACGATCCCAAACGCCCCCGGCCCGACGTGCGTGCCGATGGTCGGTCCTATCTGCATTTGTCTTGCCACCGAGACTCCAGTTTGCGAGAGCTTTTCCTGAAAATGTTCGCAATTTTCTGTCCCGTAAGAGTAAATCGCATAGACGGGGAAACGGGAATCTATCTCTAATTCCCCCAGATATTGGAGTATCTGGGAGATGGCCTTATTTTTGCCCAGAGCCTTGCCAAGAAGCGTGACCTCGCCTTGCTCGCTGATGGTGATAATCGGTTTGATGTTGGCCAGTTGTCCGATTGCGGCCGCCGCCTTGCTGATTCGCCCGCCGCGGGCGAGGTATTCCAACGTGTCGAGTGCCGCGTATACCTTGACCTTGGACTTCATGGCTTCTAAGCTCGCGACGATTTCTTCTGCCGTCTTTTTCTTTTCCACCAGTTCCAGCGCATAGTCTGCCATGATTTTGATGTTAAAGGAGGCACTTAGGGAATCAATGAGGAAAATGCGCTCGTAATCTGCCATCTGTTTTGCCAGCACCGCGCTTTGGTATGTACCGCTCAAAGCTGACGAGAGGAGGATGCAAACTAGATCGTCGTGCTTTTCTTTTGCGTCTTTGAAAATATCAAGAAATTCTTGCGGCGACGGCTGAGAGGTCTGCGGAAATGCCTCGCTCTCCTTAAGAATTTCGTAAAAATGGTCGCGTTCCAGGTTCTGCCCGTCAAAATACGTCTCATTCCCGATGACGATGCCAATCGGCGCGATTTTCAAGTTTTTCTCTTTGATTTCCTCCATCAGATAATCCGAGGAGGAATCGACAAGTATACGAATCATTTTATGACCTTTCTGGCAGCGTCGGCAATCAGGTGAAAAATTGCGAGTGCTTCTTCTGCCTTTTCCTTTCCTATAATAGTGACCAGTTCGTCGATGATGCCCAGGACTTTTTCGTGCTGCTTTTCATAAGCGTCTAATTGCTCGAGTTTTAACGTTACATGAATCTGCCGCTTGTCGAGCGAGGAACGCTCGCGCACGATCAGTCCCTTTTTCTCCATGTCGGTCAGCGTGCGGTTCATCTGCGATTTCTGCATCTTCGTCATGTGGCAAAGATCCGTGGCAGTCAGATAGTTTTTGTCATGTTGCAAATGTTGGTGGTAGAGCAGGTGGCAAATCAGGGATTCGTTATAAGGTAAATCCAAGGAAATGCGGTCGTTGTTAATCGCCATGGAAACGCCCAGCCATGCCTGCAATATGTCTTCATTTAAAGAGCCCATAAAAAACCTCCTGATAGTACACAAAGTGAACTGTTCGCAAAGTATACTATCATGAGATTGAATGTTTGTCAAGAAGAAATGAAAAATCAACGTGGAAGCTTGCAACGCTCCCTCTCCCGAGCTGAATGGGAGGGCGGGGTGTTTTTTGCATCGTAGAAAACTTCGTCTTACAATTCATGTCCCACGGAGTGTCAGAGTAAGCACAGGCAATTGCATTTTTAAGTGGAATATGTTTGAATGTTCCTAACGAAATTAGTTAATCTATATAAAGGAGGAGCAAAAAACATGAAAAACAAGAAAATGAAGCGATGGAGGGGCTGTAGCGGAATCTTGTCCAGCGTGCTGATTGTGGCGGTTTCCATGAGCATGGTCGCGTTCAGTATTGACGGTTCCGTCAACGCGGCTCTGGGAATCAAAAGCACGAAGCTGGTGAACGAGGAGTCGGACGGGGACACGGCCTATTTCAAAAGTGATTACGGCGACGTGGTCAATCCGACAAAGGAGGACGTGGCAAAATTGACGGCCGACGAGGACGCCTTCGTGATTTCGGAGATGGAAGGTGCGGCGGTGCTTTTACGAAATGAGGGGAATTGCCTCCCGCTTGCGGAAAATGAACGGAAAATCACGTTGTTCGGACATGCCTGCGTGCAGCCGATTTACACTTGTAAGAGTGGCGGCGGAAACAACGACCCGTCCAGGGAAGTTGATTTTTATACGGCCTTTAAGGATGCCGGGTTTGAAATCAATGACACGTTGTTTGACGCGTATAAGAACAGTTCGACCAAGAGAATCACGCCGTCCCAGGGTGCCACGGAGAATATCGGCGAGGAACCGGCATCCTTCTATACGGAGCAGTTGAAATCCACGTTCGCCGGGTACGGGGATGTCGCGGTTATCATTCTCGCACGTGAGGGCGGGGAAGGAATGGACCTGAAGAAGACGGATTATGAGGGAATCAGCCAGCTTGCCTTGCACCAAAACGAGAAGGACATGCTGAGCATGATTAAGTCCTACAAAGAGGATGGGACGTTCCAAAAGGTCGTGGTGATTGACAACAGTCCGTATGCTTTGGAACTTGGCTGGCTGGAGGAATATGGCGTGGACGCGTGCCTCTATGTCGGAAGCCTGGGCGTGAAGGGCGCGGTGGGCGTCGTCAATTTGTTGACCGGCGCAGCAAATCCGTCAGGAAAGCTGGTGGACACCTACGCGACAAATTCCTTGTCATCCCCGGCCGCGCAGAACTTTGGGGATTTCACGTTTACCAACAAGGACGAGATTATCGGAAAATGCTCGGACACGGAGGACGACGGAGCGGAACTCATTCATTACGTGGTTTATCAGGAAGGCATTTATACCGGGTATAAATACTATGAGACGAGGTATGAGGACTGTATTC
>CATLEQ010000449.1 GCA_949915905.1 uncultured Lachnospiraceae bacterium
GGAAAGTATGGGTGGATGTAGGTAGTATCGTAAAAATAAGGATACATGTGGAATGGCGTGAAAGTTGTTTTTATGACCTTTTTCGCAAAAGAGATTGCGTTTGGGAAGGAAAAACTATCATTTAAGAAAATTTGGTAAAAGTGGGAAAGCGTTGTGTATAATAGAAGCAACAAAACACAACCGAGAAAGCGAGGTGAGAGCACAATGAAGACAAAGATAAAAAGATGAATTGGATGTTGTATTATAAAATTGTCTCTTCAAGGGCAAGAGGACAAAGTAAGGTTGAGATTTGGGCAACAGGAATGGTGCTGGTTTATTTGAACACTGATGAAGCTAATGATTTATACAATTTGGTTGATAATCTGAATTTTGTGGGTACTTTGTATGATGGGGCGAGTCTCTTGACAGTGGCAAAGCCGAGAATCTCTTATGCATGTAATGTTGCGTCTTATGTCGCTGGAATATGGATTAGTTCGTACAAGGCTCAAATTAATCAGGCAAAAAGCAATGGGACGGGAATCATCATGTATGTGGCACCAATGCCGGACGGCATTGGGTCAACGACTTCTTTTGGAGCCCAGTAGAAAATATGAATCAGGCTACTCGGAAACAAAGTTTCCGGGCAGCCTAATAATGGGCTTTAATAATTAATTTGGGGGGCACGACGTTTGAAAAATAAAGAGATAGGTTGGTAAATGCTATACCATGCTGATGTCATCACTTTAACGAACGGCGGCTGATGCGGCAGAGCGTACAGCCCCGTGAATTAACCCATTCAGAACAGAATTTACCGCATTTACGCAAAAGCGTGTATGCATGGGAAGATGATAGTAAGATGACAACAAATTAGAAGGAGGCTTGTAATTATGAGTGGTGAGACAAGAAAAAACTTAGGGCGGATTTTGGAAAGGAAAAAATTATGGTTGGGAGTTTATCTCGCCATTGCTGCAATAAGCGGTATTGTGAGATGGACAATCGCCTCTTTTGTCGTCTTTGATGGGATGCAGACGGATGCGATTGTGAATAATATCTATTTGGCTTTGGGTGTTGTGCAGAATGTTGGAATATATGTGTATTATGCATACCGGCTTTTGTATTTATACAGAGGGGAACCCAAGCGAGTGATGTGGTCTGTTTTAACTGTTTTAGGAGTAGTGCTGATGATAATGGGAAGTTTCATGGAATCGCCGTTGACACCGTTTTCAGCAATAGGTGCAGTCCTTTCCATCTGTTGCTGGCTGAAGGATTTTGTCAAGGTGTTCTGGGCTTGAATTGCGAGGAAACGGTATTTCGCACAGATCCGAAAGAAACTTTTATCTGCTTGTAATTCGCAACCTAATCGCTTATACTATGCATGGGAGGCAATGATTGTGGCAAGAACATCCAATATATTCGCAAGAGTTGAACCTGAAATGAGGGGGCGGTCAGGTTGTAGGGAGATTTGGCGTGGAAAATAACGGCGTGGTGAGGGAAAAAATACAAAAGTCCATGTATCAGGCGGCAAAGGAATACGGGGGCTGGTGCGCGGCGGTTTCGTTGTGCGTACTGGGTAACGTATTCAATGTGTTTGTTGACGAGATGACGTTGAATTCCGGAATTGGCATTCGTATTTCTGGTAAGAAAGGCCTTTGCGAGGGAAAGACGGATGGCCGGAGCATGGACGGAGTGGCGCAGACCGCGTATGCCGGCGTGGGACAGTTTTTGGCCGTCGTGGCCAGGCAGAGGGGATTGAGCCTGGAAGAGACGGTTTTGTTGTGTGAAAAGTGGCGGCGGTGTTTTGCCACATGGAAGCCGTGCGGACAACGTGAGCTTATCCCGGTAGAGGGCGAGGACATCGTGCGCGAGCCGGCGGGCGAGGCACCAGGAGAGCCGTTTTTGGAGGTTCTTATGCTGGCCCATGATTTTATAGACCGGCGGCGGGAACTATTGGGGCTGGATTTTAAGGTTACCAAGCCGAGAAAATATTATGACAGCATTTATGAAGACCGGGAATCCATGTTTCAGCACAGTCCCTACGCGTTGGAGGAGGAATTGACCAGGGCGGTGGCGAAAGGGGACAGCAGAGAGGCGTTGAAGGTGTTGCGAAAGATTACGTCACAAGGGGAGAAGGCGGTGCTGGCAAAAGACCCGCTGCGTTCCGCGAAAAATTCCATGATCGGCTCGATTGCCTTTCTGGCGAGGGCGGCCATTCAGGCGGGGGTCGGTGCGGATGACGCGTTTTCCTTAAGTGACGCGCTGACGCAGAGGATAGAGGACATGACTTCGAGAAACGCGGTGCTGGCGTTTGAGGAAAATGTTTTGCTGCAGTTCGTGGAGCTTGTCAAAAGGCGGTTGGAACAAACGTACTCGGCACTTGTCATGCGCGTGATACATTATATTGAAAACCGTCTGGATAAAAAAATTTCGTTGGAAGACGCGGCCGAGTACGCCGGGGTACATGCGGCATATTTGTCCGCGCGTTTTAAAAAGGAGACGGGAATTTCTTTCTCCAACTATATCATGATGCGGAAGATTCAAGAATCCAGTTATTTTGTCCGGCACACGGATTATTCCATCTCGCAGATTGCCTACTTGTACGGATTTTCCAGTGAAAGCTATTACATTACCGTGTTTAAAAAAGTGATGGACATGACACCGATGGAATATCGAAGGCGGTTTGTGATATCATGATGAAAGCGGATATTCGCAATCCGCTTCGCTACTTGCTCATAACCTCATTACCGCTTCGCGGCATTTCAGTGGGAG
>CATLEQ010000450.1 GCA_949915905.1 uncultured Lachnospiraceae bacterium
TGGTCTATCATTTTGCACATAGAGTCGAACCTCCTTGTTGGTATTAGCCTATGTGCATTGTAGCACAGTCAACAGAGTTTTGGCTCTATTTTATTTTGGGTTGCGGCCGGAGGTCCGCGTTATGAAATATGGTGGAGTATCAGAAGATGGCCGTGCATGTTATCTATTTGAGGGCGACGAACTTCCCGCGGTAGGCGGTACATATATCTTTTTTGCTTATGCCCAGGAAGATGGATCATTACTGATTAATGGTCCAGTGTCGAATGTGCCTATGGAGAATGATGAGGGAGTGGCCAGAATGAATAATGATGAAATAACATTATGAAGAAGTGGTAAATGCATATCAAAATCAAATTGATTCAGGACGGAAACGGGCAGTTTCGACATATGAAGAAAAGTAATGAAATTGAGTTTACTGAAGATTTGGCAATACAAATGGGAGAGCGTTTTGCGAAAGCGATTGTCCCCAATAGTGATATTATCGAGGATAATCCGGTGAAATTTTACGATGAAAATGATTAGTGCTTTGTTTCTGAAAGGATGATTGTATGGTGAAGACACACTGGATAGATAAGAAGCGAATGGCGAGGATCGCGGTTGTCTGTATCTTGATGGCGGTTTTATATGCCATATGCGTAAAGGCGCGTTTGGAGGAAGAAGAGAGGATGCTGGCGGCATCGCGTATCGTGGGAGGTGAATGTGACATCACGTATGACTTGAAAGGGACGGTTGTCGAGAAGCGTAAAAACGGCGTGCTTTTGATAGCCATAGAAGAACTTTACAAGGAGCGAAGCCCTTTTGAGGAAGACGAAATTTTTGTGGATTGTTCCGGAATGCATGCATGGGTGTATGAGAAGGTGGCGGAAGGTCAAATCGTAGGGTTTTCTTTTCGGAAGGATGCTGCCCGGGAGAAAATCGTGTCGTTGTTAGATATTTATCCGGTGGATGTCAGGTATGCAGAAAAATATTATTTTCAGGACGATTCCGCGATGGATTACGATGATTTGGATGCCATGCAAGATGACGCGGACTACGTGTTTGTCGGAAAAGTACTTGGCGGAAGTCTCACGGTGTATGGCGGTGACGTGACAGTGAAGGACGAGAAGGGGGAAAGCTTGGAAGTGGCAAAGCCATATACGGATTACAATGTCGCCGTGATACAAAATATAAAGGGAAATTTGACGACGCAAGAGACAGTTCGCATGGAGAAACAAGGTGGTCTTACAAAAAATGGCATGGCATGTTGTCTTTTTTCATGGGACATGTATCCGATGGAAGGGGAAGAATATGTTTTTTACGTTCGTCAACAAGGGGATGGAAGGCTAATGATTATGTACCAGACCCCGCCTTTATAGAAGTGCCATTTCCGCACGGATGTAGAAAGAGTAGAAAAAAGCACGAAGGAGATACCTATGAACATTTTTCGAAAACAATTCCGGCGCGGCGCCGTTTCAACGGCACTGCTTGTTTTGTTGTTGGCGATTGGCGTGGCATTTTGTTCCATTGGCGCCTCGGCGTGGCTTACAACGAGGAGCCAGATTGCGGACATGAAAAAACGGTATACGACCGTCGCGGTTCCTGCAGGACAGTCGGGCAATGTATTTAGCAGTGTTAACAGCTTGTTCGGCGTGGCGTCGGAGGAGAGGTGGACACCCCTGACGGAGCAGGAAGACCATCAATATCCGGGATTATTGGTGGAGGACATGCGAGGTTTTTTGATGGCGCATGTTTCCGGCTGCGAATCCGTATCGCCGTATGAGCGCTATGAGCCGGAAGACTATACCAAGAGCTATTTTTATGACGGCAGTAGTTGTAAGTTTGATTCGTATAACAATTCCTTAATGGTGTTGGCGCTGCGCTGCACGTCTGTTTCTGATTTGACGGATCCGGATGCGGTTTATGATAGGGCCGTATGGGATGACAGCGGCGAGATTATTGGCTACGAAAAGATTTGTGAAAAACAGTATACGGCGGATTTTGTTTTAGAAGAGGTGGTTTGCCGCTTCCCGGGATACGAGACGATTCCGGGGGACGTTAAAATCTGGTTTAGTTCGTGGTTGTACACGGAGGATGGGCAGATTCCGTTTGAACCGGGAAAAACGTACTTGTTATTCGGGAATGAGGGCGGGGTTACCATGGAGTATGGCGACTTGGTAGAGACGGAGATAGATGGCGAGGTCTATCAAGTGACGGAGGAAGTGTTAAGTGAACAAATCGCGGTGGATAATATAATTTCCATGGGTAATGTGCTTCCGAGTGAGGGAAACGAAATTTTTTCATGGCATTCCATGAAGGATGACGCGGGAATGTCATATCATGTGCTGGATGAGGATTCCCCGCCGTTTTATGCGGAGTACGAGGGCGACTGGCGGGATTTTTTGCAAAGTGAGGATGGGACGGCGTGGCGGGAGGAAATCATCCCGTGGTGCCGGTTGAATTATGAAAGCGCGTCCGTCATTTTGACGGATAACATAGATAGTTTATACATGTTTAACAATGGGGATGCCGATGTTTTGGAGGGGAGGAAATTTCAAGAAGAGGAGTATACAAAAGGGGACGCGGTGTGCATGGTCAGCGCGGCCTACGCCATGAAAAATGACCTTTCCGTGGGCGACACCATTAATCTGGATTTATACCGGTCGGAAATGAGTTATACGTTGGAAACGGTTGGAAATATAGATCCGGACATCGGGGTAAGTTATGTCCCGATTTGGACGTCGGATCCATGTGCTTC
>CATLEQ010000451.1 GCA_949915905.1 uncultured Lachnospiraceae bacterium
TTCATTTACCACGTTCTCCTCCCGGCCGCTCCCGGGGGAGAGAACCGCCTGTCCGCATATGACCAGGCTACCGTACTGCCGCAGTTCCTTTTGGAACGATGCCATCTCCTCCTCGCTGTCGGTCAACAAAAAGATACGGCATTTCTTCTTCTCCAAATAACGTAAAAGAAGGCGCAGATACAGTTGGTTCTGTACGTCCCTTTCCATGCTGCCTTCCACGATGCCGGCCGCACTAAAAATATCACAATCCATCGGTATCAGCAAATCCATCTGGCGCATCCATTCCTGCCACGCCTCGTCCTCCTGCCCCCGAATCAGCATGTCCTCCGTCACGGCCTCGACCGTACTGAGCGCCTCGCTCTGCATGTACTCTATCGTCCGCCGAAAAAGTTCTCTGGCAGTAGCCACGAAAAAGTCTACGCCCAGAACAGTATATTTATCTTCCATCTATTTTATTCCACCCATTTTGCCAACCCCAACGGTGAAATTGTAGCAGATATATCGCTTTTTTTCAACTATCTTGTTTATTTTTTCTAAATTTTAATAGTTTTGACCTCTGATTTTTTGTCAGTCCTTGTCAGGAACGACTGCGTGCGCCTTTTTCCGGCGAGCCATCATCCCGCCGATACGTCCGGTTTCTTTTGACGATAAAGAACGCCAGCCGTCTGCCAGCACGCGGTCTAAAAGTCCCAGTTCTTCCGCGATTTCGTATTTTAATTTGTCTTCCGGCTCCAAATTTTTCAAGTCAATCGGTTTCTGCTTTTTTCCCGCCATGTCGTATTCCCTCTTTTCTGCATTTTTAGCAAACTGGTGCCACATAGTCAAAGTATTGCCAAAAATCCAAAAGCCATTCAATCGATACGACAGTTTTTTTCTAACCTCGGCATCCAAGCGAAAATATCGTCATTTTCATACCTTATGCTTTTCTGCCTCAAAAAATGCCTTTGTCTCTTTTGCCACGATGCCGCTCAACGCAAACAAGGCAATCATGTTTGGCAGTGCCATCAGGCCGTTGAAAATATCCGCAATGGTCCATACCGCGGACACCGTCATGTATGGTCCGACAAATACCGCCAGGATATAAAGCCAGCGATATGCCTTCACGACACCCATCTTGCCGCCGCTTAAGTACTCCAGGCAGCGCTCTGAATAGTAATCCCATCCCAAAATCGTGGTAAAGGCAAAAAACACCAGACAAAGCATCAAGATGAGGGAGGAAGCCCTCGCAGGGAACGGAAGTCCATTTTCAAACGCATAGCTGGTCACGGCCACGCCCTCCAGGCCTTCCACCTGCCAGGCCCCGGTAATTACGATGGACAAGCCAGTCAGCGTACAAATGACAATCGTATCAATAAACGTACCCGTCATGGATACCAGCCCCTGACGAACCGGTTCCTTCGTCTGCGCCGCCGCGGCCGCAATCGGTGCCGAACCAAGGCCCGCCTCGTTGGAGAAGATTCCCCTCGCCACGCCCTTTTGCATCGCCACGATCATGCTGCCCACGACACCGCCGGTAATCGCCTGCGGATTGAACGCCGCCTGCACGACGGTCACGAACGCGCCCGGAACCTTGGTGATATTCGTGATGACCAAAACCAACGCGAACACGATATAAATCACAGCCATGAACGGCACGACGATCTGTGCCACGGTCGAAATCCGCTTGATGCCGCCAATCAAGACCAATGCCACGAAAATCGTTACCAACGCGGACACGATGACCACCACCCAGGAATACGTGCCGATTCCCGGAATCGTTACCGTACTGGCATTATTCGGGTCAAAGAAATTCTGGGCCGCGGACGTGATGCCGTTCACCTGGGTAATGGTTCCGATTCCCAAGAGTCCCGCGCACACGCCAAACAACGCGAACAATTTTGCCAGCCATTTGAAATTGCCCCCAAACCGCTCGCGCATTCCCTGCTCAATGTAATAGAATGGTCCGCCGAGTGCGTGGCCCGCTTCCATCACACGGTATTTAACCGCCAAAAGCCCCTCCGAATATTTCGTCGCCATTCCGAAAAATGCCGCCACTACCATCCAGAAAATCGCTCCCGGACCTCCGGCACAGACGGCCGTCGCCACGCCGACGATATTTCCCGTACCGATAGTCGCGGAAAGTGCCGTGCACAACGCGCCGAACGAGCTTACCTCTCCTTCTCCGCCTTCTTCATTTTGAACCATCCACTTCAAGGCCAGTGGAAGCCTCCTTACCTGCAGCCCCCTCGTGCGGATGGTCAAAAGCAAGCCGCCGGCCAATATCAGTACCATCAACGGCACGCCCCACACAAAATCGTCAATCGCCTGCAGACAATCGTTTACCATTTTCCACATCATGCTTCTCCTCTCTTTTCCCGGACAGTGAAGTGAATCCTCTCACAACAGAACAAAGTTTCCTATAAAGGAACAAACGGGGGCAAAAGTCGAATGACTCTTGCCCCATCGCTTTCGATACCTATTTCACCTGTCCATATAAAATTTTCTTCACAACGAAAAAAGAGTACTATATTTTAGGCCATTTGTCAAGAAAAACATAATCCACGACAGGTTAAACTTATAAACTGTTATTACTCCCAAGCACCGCTTGCGGTGCTTGGATGATTTTGAAGATGTGCTCTTATTTCTTGGAAGAGTTTCCTCTTGACTCTATTGTTTCTTTCAACGTGTCAAAATCCAACATGGATAACAACTTTTCCGTCTCGTTTTCATAATCTAATGACAACTCATAG
>CATLEQ010000452.1 GCA_949915905.1 uncultured Lachnospiraceae bacterium
TTGTGGAATTCGATGATTTCCAGCGGGCTATGCAGGACGAGCAGGTTGATGGTGTTTCCCAGGTTGCAAAGTCCGCCGCCGATTCCCGGCTGCAATTTGCCGTTCACGATAACGCGCCCGTCCTTGTATCCCTTTTCCTTCGTCGCCTTTCCCACCATTTTCCAGAAGGAAAACACCTCGCCCGGATGAATGATGGCACCGTTGATTTTTTCGCAAGCCAGTTGGATGTTGACGGCCTTGTTTTCCTGCAGCACGGGATCTATGCCTTTCCCTTTCTTTATCAAGTGGGAATCGTGTTCGGAGACGATGTTTGGCAGCATGGTCTTGGGCGGCTCGTCCGGATTCACGGCGCGGACAAAAGTTTCCTTGCTCAAAAAGTCCTTTATGTACCGTTTTAAAATCTCCTTCTGATAGGAAATGGCATAAAACAATGGATTGATATCGCAAAAATTCTTATTTTTATTAAATAACATCGCTGGATGTCCCCTCTTTCCATTTTCATACGGTATATAAATTTTATACGACATGTAAATTTGCCCGTTCGTCCGAAATGTGTTACGCCGCTTGCGTGAAGGCGGCCGTCCATTCCTTGGTGATGTCGCCGAGCCGGTGTCGGAACCGCTTGCTTCGCTTGTAAAAGGCAAGGATGAGTTTTTCCAGTTGTCTGCGTTTCCCGATTCTGGTCTCGCCCGGAAACCGTATAAATTGAACCAAAATGTTCGCAATCCCGCTTTTATTGGCTCCCAGGATGTCCGTGAATATCTGGTCGCCGATGAATACAACCTCGCTCTTTTCAAGTCCCATCATCTCGACGGCCTTCAAGTAGTTTGTCGTTTTTGGTTTTTCGGCATCACATATGTAGAGGGAATCGATGTTTTTTAAAAATCGTCGGATCCGTTCCTCGTCATTGTTAGACAGAAGAAGCGTCTGAAAGCCGATGCCCTGGATGGTGCGAAACAAGGCGTCCACCTCCGGGGTGGAATCGTCGCCGTGGTGTACCAGCGTGTTGTCAATGTCAAAGATGAGCCCGCGATAACCGTTCTCGTATAATTTATCATAATCAATGGAAAAAACGCTCTCCACGTATTCATAAGGGTAAAGTGTCTTCAACATAAAAAATCCTCCCGGTGGTAAAGGGTAACGTTTTATCTTGCCATGTAATCGCACACGCTGTTGATTTGCGTGCAAAAGTCCTCGCCGAATTTGTGCTCGAAAAAGGCACCGCCGATGGTAAAGCACCAAGGGGCGGCCGATTTTAATTCGTCCAATCGTTGGTAGCTGTTGACGCTGCCGGCAATGCATATGGGGGCGTTCACATTTGCCACGAAGCGTTTGTTTAAGTCGGCGGCATCCCCGGTAAAACGATATCCGAGAATGTCAATTCCGTATACGCCTTTTTCGAGGTATCGATTGGCCTCGGCAACCATGTCCTCCACGGTGCCTTCGAGGATGGAGGGCCGTTTGCGTACCTTTCCGACAAATGGCATGTATTTCAGGTGGTGTTCTCTACAAAAATCATGGATGGAATCGGAATAGAGCGTTCCCATGAGGATGTCACATCCACACTCCGCGGCCATTTTGGCTCCCGCAAGGCCGCCTTCGTCCGTGTAGTCCACGACTTCGAGGATGGTCGTCTTGCCGCATTCCTTCATGCGGGCATATAATTTTTTCATGTCCGCCAAGGGCAGGGGGGCTTCCTTGAATCCCCAGAACTTTGCCCTGGAGTCCTTGCATTGTTCAAAAATTTCGTAAGCGTGTTCCACGGTTCGATCGTCGTGCGTCAACATTACGACCAGGTTTAGGTTGTCCTGATTCTCCCTCATGTGTCTCTTGTCTCCTTTGTCATTGGTCTTTTACTCATGGTTTGATACTTGTATCATAGCACAAGTCGACAAGAATTTACATATTTTTAAAGAAATATTTAAAAATATTAAAAAAATATTACAATTCTTCTTACGTTTGTCAAGATGCATTTCTACGACTTAGCGGTCACTTATCAGAATCGTGCTCCCCTCGAACGCGAATCCGTAACAGCGGATACGCTCTTTGGGGACTCCACGTTTTATCAGTTCTGCCGCATAGTTTTTATCCTCAATCTGTTGCAATGCTGCCGCCACGGTGTCCTTCAAGGTTTCCTCTTTCGTCTTGTCGCACACCTTGAATTCCAGGATGAGGCCGTCGTCCGCATCTTTGTTCCTTGGTTCCAACATCACGTCGTAGCGGCCGAAGCCGCTTTCCCGGTTCGAGGTGACGATATAGCGGCTTCGCAAGTCTACCAACAGCCCGAGGACAAAACCGTGATAAAATCTTTCGGGGGTGCGGCGGGACGGCTTTTTTCCCGAGTCAAAGTAGCTGAAGAGTTCCGATGCCATGTCATTCATGAAAGTGTTCATGGCATCGAGGTCGCCTTGCAGCATCGCCTTCACGAAGTCGTTGTAATCCTCGTCCGCGCGATCGAACCACCTGAGCACCATGGCATGGAACATCCTCATCACCTCGTAATTGGTAAGGGTCAATTCGTATTTTGTCTCCTCACCGTATTCCGAACGTTCCGGCTGTCCGTAGCTTAACGCTTTCAAGTAGCCGCTGGCCAAAAGAAGGCTCCAAATCGCGGATTCATTATCATCGAGCTGGTTGTAAACAATCTGCTCGTCAATCGGCGTTTGGATAATTCCGCCTTGCAACAGCGTCTCGAACTTTTCCTTGATTTGGCGGTTGCCCTCGC
>CATLEQ010000453.1 GCA_949915905.1 uncultured Lachnospiraceae bacterium
CGCGCGGCACGTAGGGAAAAGGTTCTGGAAATGTTAAGGAACGTCGGACTGCCAGAGGAAGGCGAAAAGGAATATCCGGCGGCATTTTCCGGCGGAGAGAGAGCGCGGATTGCACTTGCCCGGGTTCTGTTGGCAGAGCCGAGGCTTTTGATATTGGATGAGCCGGTTTCGGCATTGGATAGGACGACACAGCGTCAAATTCTGGAATTGCTTAAGGAAATGCAAAAGGAACGAGGAATTACCTACATTTTTATTTCCCATGATTTGCAGGTCATCCGAAACATGTGTGACAGGTTGGGCGTGATGTATGCAGGGAGCATCGTGGAGACGGGAAATGCGAGGGAGGTTTGTAATGAACCATGGCATCCCTATACGAAGATGCTTTTGCAGTCGGTTTTGACACCGGATCCAAAAAAAGCGAGAAGGGAACAAGGGGGAGTATGGCTTGGCGGTGACGTTGGGAAAAATGTCAGGAGTGTGGGATGCCCGTTTGCTTGTCACTGTGGTTATGCATTGGAATGTTGCCGGAAAAGAAAACCGCGAACTTATCATTTTGCAAACCGCGAGGTGGCATGCTTTCTTTACTCCAAGGAGCATATGGGGCGGCAGAGCGCGAGGGCGCAGATATAAGAACGGGAGGGGCACATGTGAAGGGGAAGGCTAAAAGTGGAAGACAAATTGCCGCCGGAGTGTTGTTTTGGCTGGCAGCCGTAATGTTGCTCACTGGATGTGGGCGACAAGTGACGGACGGGCGGCAGGCTGAGGAAGCGGGAGAGGCAAATGGGGCGGAGGCCGTAAAAAGTGAAGTGTCCGAAACCGGCGATGCAAAAAGGGAAATTGTCGTGGCAACGAGCAGTGAGACCGGGGGACTTGACCCGGCGGGAGAAATTGCTCTTACGTATCTTTCGTATTCCGTGACGGCGCTTGACGAACTGCTTACTTATGATGAAAATGGCGAAATAGAGTACCGGGCGGCGACAAGCTATGAGGTAAATGACGATTTTACCGTGTGGACGTTTCATTTACGGCAAAATGCGAAGTGGTCTGACGGAAGCAACGTGACCGCGGCCGATTTTGTCAATACGATGACACGTGCGTTAAAGCCGAAGAACGGCAGTGGATATGCCAATTATTTGTTTCCCGTCAAAAACGCGGAGGCCATTTACCAGGGCGAGGCGAAGATGGACAGTCTCGGCGTGGAAACCCCCGATTTGTATACACTGGTATTTCATTTGGAGAGGCCTTGTGTTTATTTTTTGGATTTACTGCGTCTGCCCGTGTATACGCCTTCTTGTGCAAAATATGCCGCGGAGGATGCAAATTGGGATAAAAACCCAAAGATAAGCGTGTCAAACGGGCCGTTTTTTCTGGCAGAATATGTACCGGATCAATATTTTGTATTGAAAAAGAATCCCTATTATTGGAATGCAGATGCGGTCAAATTGGAGCAAATTACGTATCGTTTTTTTGACAGCCAGGAGGCGATGGCAAATGCTTATGAAAGCGGGGAGGCTGACGTGGCGTGTGGTTTGCAGTCCATTATGGCCAGAGTGTACGAGGGCAAGGAAGACCTTTGGATTACCGACTCCATTGCCACGCGCTACATTTATCCAAATTTGGACGTGGAGCCGCTTGGTGACGTGCGGGTGAGAAAGGCGTTGAGCCTGGCGGTGAACCGGGAAGAATTGTGTGAGATGGCGGGAGAAGAAACGGAACCGACCATGCATTTTGTTGCCAAATACATGAGAAATAAAGTAACCGGGAATTATTATGGAAAAGAGGTCGAGGCCCCTTTTGAAGAAAATGTGGAGGAGGCGAGACGGTTGCTTGCCGAGGCCGGATATCCGGGGGGAAAAGGATTTCCAAAGCTTGTATACAAGTATCCGTCGTTGGAGCTGGACTCGGACGTGGCACAGATTTTGCAGGAGCAATGGAAGCAGAATCTGGGGATTGAGGTGGAATTAAACGCCCAGGAACTGCAGGTGAATTATAGTGAGCGCAAGGCGGGGAACTTTGACTTGTGCCGGATGAATTGGACGGCGGATTTTGCAGACCCTTATACGTATTTGTCCATGCTTTTGTCAAATTCCCCGTATAATTG
This sequence comes from uncultured Lachnospiraceae bacterium, assembly GCA_949915905.1. GTDB lineage: Bacteria > Bacillota > Clostridia > Lachnospirales > Lachnospiraceae > Schaedlerella. The sequence continues at coordinate 2,102 of CATLEQ010000453.1, forward strand.
CAGCGGCGTTTGCGATGCCCGTTACGACGCGCTTGTGCGGCAGTCGGATGCGGAAATGAATTTGGACGAGCGTATGGAATGGATGAAGCAGGCAGAAAAACTGGCGGTGGGGGAGGAATATTACCTGATTCCGTTGTTTTCCGTGAAAAATGTAAACCTTGTTCGGCCGGGTCTGGAAGGGATTACGCAGATTCCGGCGACCGGGGCGTTAGAACTGCGATATGCGCGGTGGGAGTAGAAGTATGGAACATGCATATTTTCCGATGTTTGTAGATATTTTCGATAAAAAGATTTTGGTCGTGGGCGGCGGGAAGGTGGCCGCGAGGCGGATTCGGTCGCTCCTTTTATTTACGGACGAAGTGACGGTTCTCGCCCCGCGATTGTGCGGGGAATTGAATCCGTTGCCGAAAGGCGTGCACTGGATTCAGAGGGAATATGGAGAGGAACATTTGTCGCCGGTGGACGTGGTAATAGGCGACAAGGCGGCACTGCCGGAATCGAGCGCGGTGGGGCGGGATGACGCTGGATTAATGAAAGTGGATGCCGCGCTAGTGGGGAAGGATATCGTGCTGGCGGCCACGAATCAGCGTGA
>CATLEQ010000454.1 GCA_949915905.1 uncultured Lachnospiraceae bacterium
CGTGAAGGAATTGATTTTGGTCGCGCAGGAGACGACGCTTTATGGGGTGGATTTGTATGGAAAAAAGAGTTTGCCAAAGCTTTTGCACAAGCTCTGTGAAATCAGCGGCCTTCGGTGGATTCGGATTCTTTATTGCTATCCGGAGGAAATCACGGAGGAGTTAATCGCGGTGATGAAGGAGGAACCAAAGATTTGCCATTATCTGGATTTGCCGATTCAGCACGCCTCGGATGAAATCCTGAAGCGGATGGGGCGCAGGACGACGAAGCGGGAATTGAAGGAAATTATCGCGAAGCTGAGAAAAGAAATCCCGGACATTTGTCTGCGGACGACTTTGATTACCGGATTCCCGGGGGAGACAGAAGAGCAACACGAGGAGTTGATGGAATTCGTAGACGAGATGGAATTTGACCGGCTTGGAGTATTTACGTATTCGCCGGAGGAGGATACGCCGGCGGCCGAGATGCCGGGGCAGATTGACGAGGAGGTCAAAAAGGAGCGGCAGGCGGAGCTGATGGAGTTGCAGCAGGAGATTGCGTTTGAGCAGGCGGAGCTGATGGCCGGCCGGGAAGTGCTGGTATTAATCGAGGGAAAGCTTGCGGACGAACCGGCGTATGTCGGACGAACCTATAAAGATGCCCCGAACGTGGACGGATTCATTTTCGTGGAGACGGGAGAAGTGCTTCAAACCGGAGATTTTGCCAGGGTGAGGGTGACGGGGGCGACAGAATATGATTTGATAGGAGGATTAAGTAATGAATTTGCCGAATAAACTGACAGTATTACGTATGGTGATGGTGCCGTTCTTTGTATTTTTCATGCTGACTGACGTGGGCGGGGAGGCCAACAAGTGGATCTCCCTTGCACTGTTTTGTGTGGCGAGCTTTACGGATTTTCTGGACGGGCAGATTGCCCGCAAGGAAAATTTGGTGACCAATTTCGGAAAATTCATGGATCCGCTGGCCGACAAGCTGCTTGTTTGTTCGGCGATGATTTGTCTGATTGAGATGGGGAAATTGTCGGCATGGATTGTGATTATCATCATTGCAAGGGAGTTCATTATCAGTGGGTTCCGTCTGGTGGCTTCGGACAGCGGCATCGTGATTGCGGCAAGTTATTGGGGAAAATTTAAGACCGTGTTCCAGATGGCGATGATTATCGCGCTGATTTTGGACTTTGGCGGTGCCTTTGACGTGGTTGAGTTGATTCTAATCTGGGTGTCGGTGGCGTTGACCATTATTTCCTTGATTGATTATATTGTGAAGAATAAGCAGGTGCTGACGCAGGGAGGCATGTGAAGATGGATAGAAAAGGGCAAGGTGTGAAAGCGCAGGCGGCAAATCTTTGCGAGGAAATAGAGGCGCGGGCAGAAGCGGAGCCATGTGCGAACATAGAGCCGATGGAGCGTGACAATGAAAGTCTGGAAGAACATTTGGTAAAGTTGCTTGCAGAGCGAGGAATGACGGTCACGACGGCGGAGTCTTGTACGGGTGGGTTGATTGCCGGCACCATCGTGAACGTGGCGGGCGCGTCGGACGTGTTAAACGAGGGCTACGTGACCTATTCGAACGAGGCGAAACGGCGTTTGGTCGGTGTCAGTGCGAAGACGCTGGAGCAGTTTGGCGCGGTCAGCGAGCAGACGGCGAGGGAGATGGCGGCGGGTGCGGCGAATGCGGCGAATGCCAACGTGGCGTTGAGCGCGACCGGCATCGCCGGACCCGGGGGAGGCAGCGCAGAGAAACCGGTTGGCCTGGTTTACATCGGATGTTTCGTGGACGGGGAAGTGCGGGTGAAAGAATGCCGTTTCACGGGAAGCCGCCGGGAAAATAGAGAGCGGACGGTGGAAGAGGCATTGAAGCTGGCAGTGGAGATGATTTCAGGTCCGGACAAAGGTATAGGAATAGGGTGATACCAAGATGCATACGGATATGACGAAGGGGCCGGTCATGAAGTCCATGTTGCTTTTTGCCGTGCCGATGGTGCTGGGGAATCTTTTGCAACAATGTTACAACATAGCGGACACTTTGATCGTGGGAAGGTTCTTAGGCCCCAACGCGTTAGCGGCGGTGGGGTCTTCCTTTACGTTGATGACGTGTTTGACATCAATTTTGCTGGGGCTGTGCATGGGGAGCGGTACGCTCTTTTCCATCCGCTTTGGCGAGCGGGACGAAGAAGGGCTGCGGGAGGGAATCGGGGTTTCTTTCCTTCTCATTTTCTTGTTGACGGTGGTTCTGAACGCAATCGTGTTTTTACTTCTAGACAAGATACAAGTGTTTTTGCAGGTGCCGGGGGAAGTGTGGGGCGACATGCGCACCTATCTCGCGGTGATTTTTTGCGGGATTCTGGCCACGTTCTTTTACAATTATTTTGCCTCCTTACTGCGATCGGTAGGAAATTCCGTCGTACCGCTCATATTTTTGGCGGTTTCTACGGTTTTAAATATTGCCCTTGATTTATGGTTCGTGATTGGTCTGGAAAGGGGCGTGGCGGGTGCGGCGGAGGCGACCGTGGCGGCGCAGTACGTTTCCGGAATCGGCATCGCGTTGTACTCGTTTTTGCGCGTGCCATGCCTGCGGGTTCGCAAAGGGGAGCTTGGCAAATTTCGCATTCGATTGGCCTGCGTGAAGGAAATCGCCGGTTTTTCCGTGCTGACATGCATCCAACAATCGATTATGAATCTTGGAATCTTGC
>CATLEQ010000455.1 GCA_949915905.1 uncultured Lachnospiraceae bacterium
CGATGGAAACGGAACACAAGATGCCAAACCGCGTCCCTTTTTTCACCCGCTCATACTCCTTCGCCCCCAGATTCTGGCTGATAAATGTCGTCAGAGCCATCACGAAACAGTTGATTGGCAAAAATCCAAACCCTTCGATTTTTGAGTAGGAACCGCACCCGGCCACCGCCATCTTGCCAAAGGCGTTGATGTTGGACTGCACCACGACGTTCGCAAGGGCAATGATGGAATTTTGAAATCCGGTCGGAAGACCGTTTCGAATGACCTCCTTAAGCATCGGCATGTCAAAGCGGACGCGCCGGAGATTGACCCGGTACTCCTCCTGCACCCGCGTCAACCTAAAAAGGCAAAGTGACACGCTTAAAAACTGAGAAATCACCGTGGCCGCCGCCGCGCTGCCTACCCCGAGGTGAAGCACGGCCACGAAAAACAAGTCCAGCACGATGTTGACCATAGACGAAAACATCAGGTAGTATAGCGGGTGCTTGCTGTCGCCCACGGACTGCATGATGCCCACGCAAATATTATATAATACAAACGCCATCGAGCCGCAAAAATAAATACGGAAATAAAGGATGGACGACGGCAGCACCTCCCCCGGCGTTCCCATCAGCCGCAGGATGACGGGCGTGAAAAAAATCCCCGCCAACATCAGGAACCCCCCGGCTACGAGGCCGAACGCCACCGTCGTATGTATCGCCCGCTCCATCCGCGCGTTGTCCTTCGCCCCAAAATAACGGGCGATTACGACCCCCGCCCCGGTGGAAATGCCGGAAAAGAAGCCCACCAACAAAAAAATCAGGCTGCCGGACGAGCTCACCGCCGCCAGCGCGTTGCTGCCAATAAAGTTCCCCACAATCAGCGAGTCCGCCGTGTTGTAAAGCTGCTGAAACAAATTTCCCAAAAAGAGCGGAAACGCGAACGTCAAAATCTGCCGCCCGATTGGTCCGCTCGTCATCCGGTTGGCCGCCGCCCGCGTATGCCTCCCGTGTCTCTTCGCATGTTCTTGCGTCAAGTTTGTCTGATTCATAAACTTCTTCATATCCTTTCAGTCAAATAAAAGCCGCCTCGAACGACATTTCCGAAGCAGCTTCTATTACTATAGCACATCATGGTCAAAAAATCCAGACAAACATTTTGATTCGTTTGGGCGAACCTTCCAATAATGAATACCTCGGCTAAGGTTTCCGAGTCCCGTTTTACAAATGATAATAGTCGATTTTAAGTATTTGTCCAATAATTTATGATTCTTCCGATTCGCCGATATCCATTCTTCCGCACATTTGCTAAAATCTAAAGCATCAAACAACATCTAGGAGGAAAGTTATGAAAAACAAATTTGTGAAACGAATTTTATCCGTGGGACTCGTGGCCGCAATGACCATCGCCCTGGCAGCCGGTTGCGGCAAAGACGGGGATTCTGGCAATCCGGACGCGAACGGAAATGCAAACGCCGCTGGCGACGACGAGTTCGCCGGAAAAAGCACGGATTTTACGTGGTGGATCACTCAGACGGACAGCAACGGGGAATACTATGAAAACTACGAAGAAAATACCGCCGTGCAATTTATCAACCAACAATATTGGGACGTTGAAAACGGCGACATCGGCACGGAAGAGACCGGAAGGAAGTTGAACTTCTCCTTCCTGGTTCCGGTAACCGGATCCGAAAGCGAAAACTTTAACACGATGATTGGCACCGGCGAATACCCGGAAATCATGTCTTTGTCCATGTCCACGGAAAACCCGGAGGCCTTATATGAAAACGGTGTTTTGATGGACATCACGGAATACGTGGAAAAATACATGCCGCATTATACGGCCTACCTGGATGCCAATCCGGAATTAAAGCCACTGGTCCAGGTTGAAGACGAGGAAGGCAACGCCCACTATTATGCGCTTTATCCCCTCACGGACGGTGTAATGTCTCCCTGGGCAGGCATGTGCTACCGCCGCGACTGGGTGGTGAAATACGCCGAGCCGACCGAGTACGTGTGGGACTGGGACAGCGACTACGTGAAGGAAAACGGGCATCCGGCCGTGACCCCGCTTGAAAAGGCCATGGACGAGGACAACCTGGAAGGCTGGAAGAAAAACGAGGTAACTTCTTTCACTGCCGAAGAAGGCGAAAATCCTTCCGAAGATTACACGGACAACGTGATCTTCCCCAGCGGCACACAAGACCCGCTGACCATCAGCGACTGGGAGTGGATGTTCGAAGCGTTTGACAAGGCCATCGACGAGCGGGGCTGGGCAAATGACAGCGGAGCCTACGGCGTGTCCATCCAATACTACGGCTACAGCCAGCTCGGGGAAATCACATCCTCCTTTGGCGGCGGCACGGGTACGTTTTATGTAAAAGACGGAACGGTATCTTACGACGGAACCTCCGATAACTTTAAAACCTATTTAGACTGTATGCAGGTATGGTACGAAAATGGTTGGCTGGATCCCAGCTTCAACACCCGCTCCGGCGACATGTTCTTCCAAATCGACACGACCGGCGTAAATCAGGGAAAGGTCGGCATGTGGTACGGGCTTACCAGCACGCTTGGCGCGGGAATCCGCAGCTCCTGCCAGGATTCATCCGATCAAAAAGACGCTTACGTGATGGGTGCCGCGTTGCCGCTCAACGACATGTACGGAACCGAGAAACAGAT
>CATLEQ010000456.1 GCA_949915905.1 uncultured Lachnospiraceae bacterium
TTCCCAATGTATCTGCCGAGACAAGTGCCTCCTCCAAGTCCGTCAAGGTATCCCCATCTGGGCATCCCGTGTCTGATGCGCTTCGCGCCAGCAAACCCTCCGGGTTTGTCATGGTATAAAACGCTTGATAAGTTTTCATGTCACCGCGTGACGCGTCACTCACTGATACGTAAATCTCGCTGTCCGTTTCTAAGTATCTCCGATCAATTTCACCACGAATAATCAAATATTCTCCGTCTGTTTCCGATTCAATTGTCGTATCCGTCTGTTTCTCCAAAGCCACGGCATATTCTACCAAAGGACTTTCCATGACGGGAATGTCAGTCGCAAAATCCGAAATATTCCGTTCCACTTTTTCTAGGACCACGGTATCCGGCCGATACTTTAGCACTTGATTCAAATTATAAGGTACCAGCCTGCTAAAATATGCCCTCCCATATTCATCTGCCAGAAATGGAAGAATGGCTTCTCCAAAAGAATCACGATACATCAAGAGAACCCCTTCTTTTTGTAAATTCTCGGTCTCTATCCAAGAATCCATGTTATCCCCCACGTCATTTTGATAATGGTACTCCCATTCTTTGTCAAAATAGATTTCTTCTTCCGGTTTTACCGCGGAAGGATAAATCATTTCCTCGATATCCCCATAATGATCTTCCACCGAATACCTTGGCACATTCAGATAAGTTTCATATTTTTTCTCCGTCTCATCCATCAAGACTCGATAAGCTAACAATGCCCCCTCATTATTCCAATGAGAGTCTCTTTGAAAATATAACGTCTCCTCCTCCGTTTCAAACGCCGTAAGCAAATCTACATAATGGATTCCCGTGTTTTCCATCAAGGGTATGAGTTTTTTCAAATTACTACTCTCCCCCGCCCGATAGTAATAAGGCATGTATTCTCCATACAACGTATTTTTATTGGGAACAAGCATCAAATAAAAATGTCCCCCCTGCCCTTCCACATAATCCTGCACCATGGACAAATTATGTACGACATTGTATAATTCCCTCTCCGAAAGCAAGTCGCGCCCTAAATAATCATCCAAAGTTCCGGCAAAGTACAGCCAACCATCCTCTCCTGCCACTACTTGATTCGCGGCACTTACCTTGAAGCACTTCTCCCACAAAACAGAATTTGCCGTAATCATTTGCCGGCGAAACGCAAAATGGTCTTCAAAATACGCCCCTGCCTCCTGCAGATAATCCACATTCCATTCTCCGTCCACCTTAAATTGAGGCCATTCACTCAATTCCTCATTTGCTATCGCCTCGTCATTTGCCCACAAACTCATCCCCACAAAAGGAAACAATAAAATCACGAGCACAATGCCGACGTATAATAAATAGATTCTTTTTTTCATGTTAGTCATCCTTGTTCACGAGCCAATCCCTATTCTGAATTCATCCTTGTTCAATATTTTTTTCCGAAAATCAAAATCGAAAATAGATAAATGGATTATATCCCCCGCCTGCTAATGTTAACATACATGCAAGAAGAATTAGGATGCTCACTGCATACGAAGCTCTTTGTGCTATCATATAAAAAGCGCCTTTCCTTTTTTCGGAATATCCACCCAACTTCAACAGATGCTCTTTCAGTGGCATGCTGCCAATCACTCCCGCCATCAACATAAAGATGAATGACGGGGTCAACTGTTGCCACACAAGATTCATATTTGACGCGGTAAACTCCCATCCCAGAAACATTCTTCCGACAAAGGCCACTCCCTGGGTCAATGTATCCGCACGAAAAATAACAAATCCAATGCATACTACCAAAAGAGTATATAAATGCGATATCGCTTTTGGCAGTTTTCGAATAGGCAACACGTCCTCAAGCATTAAAAAGAACCCATGAAACAAGCCCCAAACTACAAACGTGCCATTTGCCCCATGCCATAAGCCGGTGAAAAAAAAGACAATCAATTTGTTAATACAAGTTCTGACAACACCTTTTCGATTTCCTCCTAATGGAATATAGAGATATTCCTTGAACCAGGCTGACAACGAAATGTGCCATCTCCGCCAAAATTCTTTCACCGTTAATGAAACATAAGGATAACGAAAATTTTCTTCGAAATGAAATCCAAACATATGCCCCATGCCAATCGCCATATCGCTGTAGCCGCTAAAATCATAATAAATCTGCAGCATATAGGCAATCGCCCCAAACCATGCGCCGAGGGAATTCAAATTTCCAACCGGTATTCCGAAAAAATAATCCGCCGCCACCGCCATCGTGTTTGAAATCAACACTTTCTTTGCAAGTCCGAAAACAAAGCGTCGGACACCTTCTGCCACTCCCTTTATATCTGTCTGGCGGTTTTGTATCTGTGCCTCGATATCATGATATTTTACAATCGGTCCGGCAATCAACTGTGGGAAGAAGGAAATATACAACATAATGTGCCAGATATTTTTCTGCGCCTTCACCTTCCCTCTATATACGTCAACCACATAAGACATCGCCTGAAATGTAAAAAAAGAAATCCCTACGGGAAGTGCCAGTCCTGGAAGCTTGACCTTTGCATGTAACAGCACATTTCCCAGACTCAAAAATGCATCCGCATATTTAAACACACCGAGCAGCCCCAGATTAAAAAC
>CATLEQ010000457.1 GCA_949915905.1 uncultured Lachnospiraceae bacterium
TACGTTCTTGACACGTAGTGACAGTGACACAACAATTAAAAAGAGGAGGAATGATTTATGTTGATGCCGAGTTTATTTGGAGAAAATTTGTTGGATGACTTTTTTGATATGCCGCGTTTCACCGGCAGAAGCTTTACGAACAGCCAGAAGCTGATGAATACGGACGTAAAAGATTTGGGCAACGCCTATGAGATTGCGATGGACTTGCCGGGATTTAAGAAAGAGGACGTGCAGGCCGAGTTAAAGGACGGTTATCTGACGATTAACGCCACGACGAACACCAGTAACGACACCAAGGACGATGAGGGCAGGTTCATCCGCCGGGAGCGCTACAGCGGTTCCTGCAGCAGAAGCTTTTATGTGGGTGAGCAGGTGACTGAGGCCGACATCAAGGCGAGGTTCGAGGACGGCGTTTTGAAGCTGGACATCCCGAAGATGGAGGCGAAGCCGGCCGTGGAGGATAAGCATTATATCGCGATTGAGGGATAATAAGGAGATGCTTAAGCTTTGCGGTATGGATAGCCGTAATTGTAATGATATTCAGGAATAGAGAATTGATAGACGGGCAGCGGAGACGTTGCCCGTTTTTTCGATTTACAAGTAAATCCCTAAGTGTTATAATTAGGGACACTTGGCAGGATATTTATGAAAGAGCGAGGAGGAGACATGATGACGGAAAAGGCGAAGCAACTCAAGAGCTATTTGGAGACGATTTCTTTTTATGATACGGCAATTAACCTGGTGAGTTGGGACATGGATACGGTGGCTCCAAAAAACGGGATGGAGAATCTGATTAACACGTTGGGGTTTTTGTCGGAAAAGGAATTTGCGTTGCGGACGGCGGACGAGTATGGTAAATTGCTTGTGGACTTGTCCGAGCCGGAGGAATTCGACCAACTTGACGAGGCAATGAAGTTCACCGTCAAGAGGTATCGGAAACTGTATGAGGAAAACAAGCGGGTTCCGGCAAAATTTTATACGGAGTTCGTGAAGGCTCGGGCGCGTTCGAGACAAGCCTGGCAGGAGGCGAAGCAGGCGGCCGACTTTGGTATTTTTTGTCCGCATTTGCAGACGATGATTGACATGACGAGACAGATGACGGCATACGAGCATCCGGGGGAGGACGTGTACGAGGCTCTTTTGGAGGAATACGAGCCGGGGATGGACAGTGCCGCGATTGACACGTTGTTTGGCGAGTTGAAACAAGAGCTGGTGCCTTTGGTACAGGCCATTTCAAAAAAGAAGCAGCCGGAGTCGTCGGTGTTTGAAGGCGTTTATGATATCAATGCCCAGAAGGAATTGCAGAAATTTTTGCTGAAATACATCGGGTTTGATTTTGCCTCCGGGACGACCGGGGAGACGGAGCATCCCTATACCACGACAATATCGTTCGGGGATGTGCGGGTGACCAATCATTTTCATGAGGACGAGGCGATTAACGCGATGTTCAGCGCCATTCACGAGGGCGGCCATGCGATTTTTGAGCAGAAGATCGACCCGGCATACGCGCAGACGGCCGGCGCCGAGGTGTATATGATGGGACTGCACGAAAGCCAGTCGCGCTTTTTTGAGAATATTCTCGGGAGAAATATCAATTTCTGGAAACCGATTTACGAGAAGGTGGGAGAATATTTACCGAAGTTAAAGGAGATTCCGCTGGAGCGGTTTTATCAGGAAATCAACCGGGTGCAGTGCAGCATGATACGGACGGAGGCCGACGAGGTGACGTATGCGTTCCATGTGATTTTGCGCTATGAGTTGGAGCGCGCCATTTTCCGCGACGGCGTGACGGCCGAGGAATTGCCAGCTCTTTGGAATCAGAAGATGCAGGAGTTGCTTGGCATTTGTCCGAAGAATGACGCGGAAGGCATCATGCAGGACATGCACTGGTCAGAAGGGGCGTTCGGGTATTTCCCGTCGTACCTGCTCGGTACGATTTATGACGGGATGCTGCTTGAGGAAGTGGAGAAGGAACTTGGCAGCGTGGACGAGATCTTGGCGGAAGGGCGGATTTTGGAAATTACCAAGTGGCTCAATGAAAAAATCCATCGTCATGGTGCCATGTATAATTCACGCGAGATGATACGGAGGGTGTGCGGGAAGGAAGTGTCGGCGGAGCCGATTATTAAACATTTCAAGGAGAAATATACGCGGATTTATGAGTTGTAAATGATGATGCTAGTGCGGTGAGCCCCGTGGGGCAAATTATGAAGGAGTAAGGAAATGGCAAAGTTTTTTAACACTGCCGGGTGCTGTGATCCGGAGTTGAATTATATGGTGGATTTGACCAGTCGTTTGGCAGAGATTAAAAACATGGTGGATGCAGGGATGTATTTTACCATAAACAGAGCGCGGCAGTTTGGAAAAACGACTATATTGGCGGCACTTGCCGACTGCTTGCAGGCGGAATACGAGGTTGTCAGCATGGATTTTCAGACGATGAGTTCCCTATCATTTGAGAGTGAACAATCATTTGTTGCGGCTTTTTGCGCGGAGTTGCTGGATTTGACAGAAGGATTTCCTGATGATATCAAGGAAAAGCTCACCATGTTTGCCGAAAAAACGGATGCCTCGATTTCTCTGCAAGCACT
>CATLEQ010000458.1 GCA_949915905.1 uncultured Lachnospiraceae bacterium
CCATATGACGTACTAGTATTGGGTGGAATTGCCCTGCACAAGGGAGCTTTGGCGGAGATGAATACCGGTGAGGGAAAGACTCTGGTGGCGACGATGCCCTTGTACCTCAATGCGCTTACCGGGAAAAGCGTCATACTGGTGACATCAAACGAATATCTTGCCAGACGTGACGCACAGGAGATGGGGCCGGTTTATCGGTTCATGGGACTTTCCGTGGCATCGGTGGGAAAAGAGGAGGAAGAGCCTAAAACGGGAAATGCCAAGGAAAATTCCAAGTCCGGAAAAGCTGGACAAGTAAAATCTTCCAATGCGGATAAAAAGGAAATGTACGCGGCGGACATTCTATATACGACCCATAGTGCGATTGGATTTGACTATCTTTTAAACAACCTGGTAACAAGGGCGGAAGACCGCTTTCTGCGGGAGTTTTATTATGTCATCATAGATGAGGCGGACTCTGTGCTTTTAGATGGTGCACAAACTCCGCTTGTTATTTCCAGTTCGCCGAGGGTGCAGTCGAACCTTTATGGGGTGGCTGATTTTTTTGTTACGACTATGGTAGAGAACGAGGATTATGAAGAGGAAGACAAGACGGTATGGCTGACGGATGACGGAATCAAATATGCCGAGACATTTTTTCAGATAGATAACTTTTATAGTGAGGAATATTTTGAGATTAACCGCCATGTGACGTTGGCTTTGCGTGCCCATATGATATTCGAAAAGGGCGACGGCTACATGGTGACGAAGGACGGGAAGGTGACGCTTTTAGACGGCAGCACGGGACGGCTGATGAACGGGATGAAGCTTCGCGGCGGTCAGCACCAGGCGCTGGAGGCAAAAGAGGGAGTGGAAATCTCGCAGGAAAATCGCTCCGTGGCGGCGGTTACTTATCAGAATTTGTTTTTAATGTTTCCTAAAATGGCCGGCATGAGCGGCACGATGGCTGACGCGGTGGATGAGCTTAGAACCGTGTACGGAGCAAAAGTACTGGTAGTTCCGCCAAATCGCCCGAGTCGGCGGGTGGATTTGCCAGACCGCTATTTTCGGAACAAGGAGGAGCAAATACAGGCGGCGGTGGAAGAAACGCTGGAATTTCACGCGATAGGTCGTCCGGTATTAATCGTGGCATCCAATATCGTGGACACGGAAGCGGTTTCGAAAAGCTTGCTGGAAGAACAGATTCCGCATAATGTTCTGAATGCGAATAATGCGGCCTGGGAGGCACAAATCGTTAAAGAAGCCGGGCAATATGGCACCGTGACCGTGGCGACTTCCATGGCAGGGCGCGGCACGGACATCAAGTTGGGCGAGGGCGTGGAAGAACTGGGCGGGCTTGCCGTTATTGGTGTGGGACGGATGATGAATGTCAGGACGGAGCGTCAGGCAAGGGGACGCGCCGGAAGACAGGGAGACGTGGGGACTAGTTGTTTCTTCGTTTCGCTGGAAGATACCGTGGTGGATGGTGGAAAATCAGAACGATATGAGAAATACATCGAGGGTGAAAAGAAAATTAGCAGGCGGAAGCTGAGAAAAATCATTGACAAAGCCCAGAAGGTGGGGGAAGAATCGTCAGTAACGTCGCGAAAAAGTTCGGTTGATTATGACAAGATTATGCAGCGGCAGAGGAATCTGATTTATGAGACTAGAAACCATTTGTTGGATGGCGGGAACATTGAGCGGGAGCAGATTCTGCAGATGGCAAGGAAGAACATAGAAATTTTTCTTGACTTGCAGAATGAGTCGAATGAAAAGGACGAAGGGGAAAATAATGAGAGTGAGGAGAGAGCGAGCCGAAATAGAAGAGGTAAAAATAGAAAGCGGAAGTTGAAAAAGAGTGCGGCCGGATGCGTGGACAAGAGAACGTTGACCAGGTATATTTTGGATAATATCTCCTATCATCTGGAAAAGGATATTCCAGATATCACGACGAGCGACCGTGCGGCAATCGAGGAATATCTGCTTGGAAAAGTGGAGCAACGGTTGGATGAACGGGAAAAGGATTTGGGAATGGAGGATACGAATTCATTTATTCGTGTGGCGGTGCTTAGTGCGATTGATAACGCATGGGTGGAGCAGGTTGATTACATGCAACAACTTCAGGCGGCAGTATCAGGAAGGTCAACGGCACAAAGAAACGTATTGTTTGAGTACCAAAACGAAGCGTTTGACTCGTTTGAGAAAATGCAAAGCACGGTGTTTGAAAACGCGATGCGGAGCATCATGCTGAGTAATGTATATGTGGATGAAGAAAAAAGGATGCATATTGTGTTTCCGTGAGCATTTTCAATAAATGAAGAGTGATGGTGAAAGGATGGAATGGGATGAAAATTCATATTACAAATGTCTATGGACTGGGTGGGATGGCGAGAAAATTTCACAGAAAGTGGCGGACGTTGTAAAAAGCATGTTACATTAACAATGAGTTGAGTATTTTTTGTTACTGATTTGGAAAAGACTCCTCGGAGATGTTACGCATGAGACTAAATGGAATAATAGCTTCCGTAGAATACGGTGAGGTTGTGATATTTCAGCTTCCAACATGGAATGAATGATA
>CATLEQ010000459.1 GCA_949915905.1 uncultured Lachnospiraceae bacterium
GGCCAATGTCGAATGCCAGAAAATCGGCTACAAATTTCCCGGTCAACGCTGTGCCTGCTATTCCTCGGACTTGCTTCTGCGGCAATACAAACGGGTTCGGAACGAAAAAGGGAAAAGGTTTAGCTACAAGGATGTTAAGAAGGTTTACACCATCGTCTTATTCGAGACGAGTACAGAGGAATTCCACAAAGTTCCAAATGACTACGTTCACCATGCAAGGCCGGTGGTGGACACGGGATTAAAAATTGATTTATTTATATAGAGTTTCGCTTGCGAAACTCTTGCGCCAAGCGCGGTCACTTTAGTGACATATTCCTTTTCGCGCTTGTGCGCATCCACCCGGAGGGCTCTTGTGGCATGGGAAGCGAAGTTTCCCATGCCACAAGAATATGTCCTCATCCCTCTGGACATCTTCCGAAAAAAACTGTACAATGAGGGCATTGGAACCCCGTTGGACGCATGGCTGGCCTTTTTGAGCGTGGATGACCCGGTGTGGATTGAAAGACTGATTCAGCAATTCCCCGAATTCGTCCCCTTGTACGAGGAAGTCTATGCGATATGTAGAAATGTGGAGAGAACTATGGGAATATTTTCGGAGGAACTAAGAATATTAGATCGGAATACCGTTCAACTGATGATCGACGAAATGCAAGACAAAATAGAGGGGATGAAAGATGAAATCGACGGAATGAAAGATGAAATCGGTGGGATGAAAGCATTACTCGGACAAAAGGACGAAGCACTAATCCAGAAGGAAGAAGCGTTAACCCAGAAGGATGAGGAAATCAAGCGGCTGAAAGAACTTTTAGAGAAATCATCTGCAAATTCATGCAACGTCCCATCATAAAAATAAATCCCAGGACATCCGGATGGCCGTGCTACAAACGCACGGCCTCATAATTGGCATCTGCCTCATCGCTTAATGCAAATTCTGTGTCGCCATCAACCCTAACGCACACGCGCCGCCAGCTGCATATAGGCAATTTATGACCAGACACACCTTCATCCAGTTGTTTTGCGCCTTTCCCTTGACGTAGGACAGAATCGTGAACGCACCGCCCAAAATCATGAATGCCGCATAGCAGGAAATCATAATCTCGGCAACGGGGGATTCCAACGCCCATTCAAATGACCTCAATGGAAGAATCGTCCAAGGGACGAAAAGCAACACGGTGCTGACAATGGTTAAAATTTTTTCTTTCATGATTGTTATCTCCTTTCTCGCCGCGTGCTTGTATCATACCATCCCAACCTTGCGCCAACCTTCTCCCAACCTTACATTTCCCTTACAATTCCCCAAACACTTAGAAAAAAATGATTTTATATGATATACTATTCAAGAACGCGAAATTAACATGTCGCCTGACGGCGGCATTGTCGTGAATAAAAATCAATCATTTCATACGATGCACTTTCATAAAGGAGGAGGATTCACATGGATTTTGATTATTTGAAGCAAAAACGCATCCTGCTCGTCGATGACGAACAAGAACTTTTGGACATGGTGCAATCCATTTTGAACGAAGACGGGTTTTTGAATACCGCGACCGCGAAAACCATGAAGGAGGCACTCACACTTTCCCAAAACTATCGCCCGGAACTTGCCATTCTCGATGTCATGCTCCCGGACGGTGATGGTTTTGAACTTATGGAGCAATTGAAACGTACCGCGGACTATCCCGTGTTGTTTTTGACGGCGTGCGGGGAGGACGCTGACAAATTCCGCGGCTTCGGCCTCGGCGCGGACGACTACATGGTAAAGCCGTTTTTACCGAAGGAACTTCTCTTTCGCGTCAACGCCATCCTCCGCAGGAGCTATAAAGGCGAAAACCCGCTTGTAAAGCTGGCTGGCAGTGAAATCGACTTTGACCGTGCGCAAGTCATAAAAAACGGGGAAACCATTCCGTTAACGGCCAAAGAACATGACATTCTCGCGGCCCTTTACCGGAACGCGGGACGAATCGTCACGATTGACGCGCTCTGCGAAGCCGCCTGGGGAGACAATCCGTTTGGTTATGAAAATTCGCTGATGGCGCACATCCGCCGCATCCGGGAAAAGATTGAGGTCAATCCGTCGCGCCCTGCTTCCCTCATTACGGTAAAAGGGCTCGGATATAAACTTCTGGTAAAAGCATCACCCGATTAATACTTTCTTCCCCTCGAACGCAAAGCCATATTTATGAATCCGCTCCGGCACGATTCCCACACCCTCCAAATCAGCCGCATAATTCTTCTCCTCTATCTGCTTTAACGCCTCCTCCACGGCTTCTTCTAACGTCTGCTTCTTCGTCTTCCTGCAAACCTTGAATTCAATAATGATGGCATCGTCCTCCGCCTTTAGCGGCCGAAGCATCACGTCGTACCTGCCGAACCCGCTCTCTCGGTTCGAGGTAATCTGATACCGATCCGCCAAATTTACGATTAGGCCAAGCACGAAACCGTGATAAAACTTTTCCGGTTCTGCTTCCTCCGAAACATCCTTTCCGGTATCAAAGAAACTAAACGTCGTGGAAACGACCTTGTTCATATACACATTCATGG
>CATLEQ010000460.1 GCA_949915905.1 uncultured Lachnospiraceae bacterium
GCTGCCTTTGGATGCTGCGAAAGGAAATCTGTAATTAATGCCCAGCCCCGCGCCAGTCACTACGCTGACTGGCTCGGAGGATGCGCATAAATCCAATTTAAGCGTGAAATTCCTTGCAGGAATTTGCGATGTCGTGTATAATGCAACAAGGAGACGACAACGTGAAGAAAGAAGTGGGGAATCGATTATGAAATGGAATAAATTTCGCTTGAAGACGACAACGGAGGCTGAAGATATCGTAAGCAGCATGCTGGCGGATTTGGGGGTCGAGGGCGTGCAGATTGAGGATAAGGTGCCGCTGACCGCCGCGGACAAGGAGCAGATGTTCGTGGACATCATGCCGGAGGTCGAGGAGGATGACGGCACGGCTTATTTGAGCTTTTATCTGGACGTGGAAGCGGAGACGGAAGAATTGCTTAGGCAGATTCAGGGGGAGCTCGCCGACATGTCGGCCTATGTCGACGTGGGAGAGTGCGTAATCGAGGAGTCACAGACCGAGGATATCGATTGGATCAATAACTGGAAGCAATATTTCCACCAGTTTTACGTGGATGACATTTTGATTATCCCTTCCTGGGAGGAGGTAAAGACCGAGGATACGGACAAGCTGGTCATCCATATCGATCCGGGCACGGCGTTCGGCACGGGGATGCATGAGACGACGCAGCTTTGCATCCGGCAGCTTCGCAAATATGTGACGGAAGAGACACGGCTTTTGGACGTGGGCTGCGGAAGCGGCATTCTGGGAATGTTGGCCTTGAAGTTCGGGGCAAAGTACGTGGTGGGAACCGATTTGGATCCATGTGCGATTACGGCGACACATGAGAACATGGAAAAAAATGAGATTTCAGATGACTGCTACGAGGTGATGATTGGAAACATCATTGATGATGCCGCCATCCAGGATAAGGTGCGGCAGGCCGTTCGGAACGCGGCCGACACGGGACGGCCGAGCGCGCGGGAATTGGCTGCCGGACAAGAGCGTGCGCAAGGCGAGGTGGAAGCCGCGGGCGGTTATGACATCGTGGTGGCCAATATTCTGGCCGAGGTGTTGGTGGAACTGACCCCGGTCGCCGCAAAACAGTTGAAACCAGGCGGAATTTATATCACCAGCGGAATTATTGACGATAAGGAACAAGTTGTGGTAGAATGCGTAAAGAAAGCGGGGCTTGAAGTGCTCGAGGTGACCTATCAGGGCGAATGGGTGTCCGTTACGGCGAGGAAAGTGTGATGAATCATTTTTTCGTGTCCCCGTCGCAGGTGGGCGAGGGGAAGATTACAATGGAAGGCGGAGACGTCAATCATATCAAAAACGTATTGCGCATGAAATGCGGGGAACTGATGGAGGTCAGTGACGGCACGGGAAACCGGTATCTGTGTGAGTTGGAGCAGGTGGAAGCGGACAAGCTGCGTTTGCATATCGTGGACGTGTGGGAGGATGACATAGAGCCTGCGTCCCATGTGTTTCTTTTTCAGGGACTTCCCAAGGGCGACAAGATGGAATTGATTATTCAAAAGGCCGTGGAGTTGGGAGCGTTTGAGATTATTCCGGTCGCGACAAGGCGCAGCGTGGTTCGTTTGGATGAAAAAAAGGCCGACAAAAAAGTGGCAAGGTGGAACGCGATTGCCGAAGGGGCGGCGAAGCAGTCCGGCCGGGGCATCATTCCAAAAGTGCGGGGCGTGATGGGGTTTTTGGAAGCCTTGGATTATGCGAAAGAAATGGACGTATGCCTGATACCTTATGAGAAGGCAAAGGGGATGCAAAGGACGAAAGAGGCACTGGAAAAAGTGACTTTGGGGAAATCCGTGGCAGTGTTTATCGGTCCCGAGGGCGGATTTGAGGAAGAAGAGATTGAGAAGGCATGCGAGGGCGGCGCGCTTCCGATTTCTCTCGGACGAAGGATTCTGCGCACGGAGACGGCGGGATTTACGGCACTGTCGATACTGATGTATCATCTGGAATGCTTATAATGGGAAGTAACTGTAACAGTTCAGACTTTCCTGTAGCATTTGAATTGCTTTCGTCATAATTTGTAAATAAGATAAATGTTAGAAAAGGAACAAGCATATGGAAGTTTATTTAGATAATTCCGCTACGACCGCGTGTTATGAGCAGGTCGGGGAATTGGTTTATAAAGTGATGTGCCGCGACTACGGCAATCCGTCCTCCATGCATAAGAAAGGAGTGGAGGCGGAGCATTATATCAGGGATGCAAAAGAAAGACTGGCGAAGATACTAAAGGTCAAGGAAAAGGAAATCGTATTTACGTCGGGGGGGACGGAGAGTGACAACCTGGCACTTCGGGGGTGCGCGAGGGCGAACCGCCGCCGGGGGAACCACCTGATTACCACGGGCATCGAGCATCCGGCGATTTTAAATACCATGCGCCATTTGGAGGAGGAGGGATTTCGTGTCACCTACCTTCCCGTGGACGCAAATGGACGGGTAAAGCTCGAGGTTTTGCGCGAGGCGCTTTGCGACGAGACGATACTGGTCTCCGTCATGTACGTGAACAACGAGGTCGGCTCGGTGCAGCC
>CATLEQ010000461.1 GCA_949915905.1 uncultured Lachnospiraceae bacterium
GTATCGCGTTCATCTCCCCGCCCAGCAAAATCACATACATGCACATGTATAACCAAATCATGATGAGTATGATGGTCGTCATGCTGCCATACATGCTGCTAAATCCCTTGAACACGTCTAAGTAAATGGAAAATATCATGGACAAAATCAACCATCCGCAGGCGGTAAACAACGCTCCCGGCAATTGCTGGCGCATCGTCGTCTTTACACCATCCTTACGGTTTGGCAAATATTTATAAATCGTCGCGCCAAACAGAATCAACACGACCAGGTTCAAATGTGTCCGAATCTGAATCAAAAAATCAATGACCGGAGCGATAACCGGCACGTATCGTTGCACAAGCAACGCGATGGAATTGCCGAAACCGGAAAGCACAAGCGACAATACGATGGCCACTATAAATAACACCGTATATAAAGAAGCCCGCAATCTCAGATACACGTAATTTCTTGTCTCCGTATTGTCATAAATACAATTAAGCCCCGAGGTAATGGACAACACGCCCTTCCCCGCAGCCCAGATGGCCATGACTACACTGAGGGAGATCGTCGCTCCCGTCTGGCTGTAAACCTCCATCACAATCGAACGCACCATGCCCTCGACGGTGGTCGGAAATACCTGCATGACCGTCTCAAGCACCTCTTCCTGCGAGACATTGGTA
The DNA here is from genome assembly GCA_949915905.1 of uncultured Lachnospiraceae bacterium. Taxonomy (GTDB): domain Bacteria; phylum Bacillota; class Clostridia; order Lachnospirales; family Lachnospiraceae; genus Schaedlerella. The sequence goes on from CATLEQ010000461.1 coordinate 663, forward strand.
AACTGCACCATCGTAATCAACAGGATGATGATGGGAATCAAGGACAGCATAAAGAAATATGCCGCCTGCGCCGCATACGCGCCGGTATGATGGGAACTTACGATTCCGGCCACTTTGAATACTTTATCCTTCAAACGCTCAAGCTTCTTCATAAAATCAATCCTCGTTACCGGAAAAAGAAGCCACACTTTCATGTAGCTGCCATTTATCCTTTGTATAGCCCAAAATGCCGTCCCTTGTATTTTGACTCCTAGCCGCAGCTAGGTGGGCAACCGCATCTGCTTTTCTGTCTTCCACTGCTTATAATCGGAGGCCTGACATATTACAGAAATGTAGGAATCCCGTTTAAAGTTTTGTAGGTTCAAAATTACAAGGTTATCGAACATTCCAGGTTAATACCATTTTGATGGACAGAGCATGCAAAATTCTTCTGTCGAACTTGCCTTGCTCCATCGTTTACGGATATTATAACTCATTTGATTTTATTTTACAACTGGAATGAAATAGAAAATTAAATTTTGTAAAAAATGACGATTCTTGCGCAAAAAGAATCTCTACTTTCTCTTATTCACGGAGCCGTGCGCTCCGCCGCACGGCTCCTTTTACTTCTTATCCCAACTCGTCTACCACTTTCTTGATTGCCTCAAGCGCGTCATCCGGAAGCTTGTCATAACCTTCCTTGTTCACGCCAAATGCCTCAATCTCATTGACACGGTCATTCATACGAGCCTTAAGCTGTGCAACGTACTCCGAATCCTCCATGTTCGGAATGAATCCTTCCCAATCCATGATTTCGATGTCGGAGAACGGTCCCCACTTGTGGAAGTCCGCCCGCTTCTCCACGATGGCCTCCAAAATGCCAAGCGTGTCTTTCGGCTGTACCTTCTTGCCCATGAAATCGCCGGTGTTGACGATATAGCAATCTACGTTCTTTTCCTCTACCAGCTTTTTGAACTTCTCATAATCGTTCGCCAACGGATACGTTCTGAACGGATTCGCATACGGAACAACTACCAGCTTGTTCGGGTCAACGCCAGGAGCCAGCCGCTCTGCGGAAGACCTCTTCGTGGCCAAGGTCGCTCCCATGACGGATGCCAAAGAAGCACCTTTCAATTTCACTACCGGCGGGATCGTCGGATCCTTCATAATCCAGAAAATGGCATTAACCGGGGCGTCAATCTTGTCCACGCGGTTTGGTGACCACAATTTGGACTTGATGGCACGGCCGTTACCGTTACGGATATCCTCTGTCACGAGCTGAATCTTGCCCTCGTCGTCAAGCGTCGCGGAGCAGTTCTGCGCGGTCAAGAGATACTTGTTGTCCTCACATCCGGTCGGATAATCCGCCGTCTTGTCAAAGTACGTCGGCTCGATGGCGATGGACGCGCAGGTATCCGTATTAATAATGAACGCATCATCGTGAAGAACCTTGATCTCGTACTTGCCGCCATGCTTCGCATGCGTCAGCGTGGACTTTCCGGATCCCGACAGTCCATATACGGATGCAACATACTTGCTGCCGTCCGGAAGAAGGTACTCTTTCTGTCCGCCGTGGCAGGAAGCGTATCCGTTACGGTTCGCAATTGCCCATACCATCGTAAGCGTACCCTTCTTGTGCTCGCCAAAATATCTCATGCCAAGGATGCATGCGCAGTTCGTCTCAGTATTGAAATAGCACAGCGTCTTCTTGGCCGGGTCGCTTAAGCAGTCAAAGCTGACTCCAGGAGCCTCAACCGGTACCCACTGCGGGTCAGAGAAGATATAGATGTCCGGCTCTTTTCCGTCGCCGACCGGCTGGGAAGCCTTGTACATCTTTACATACTCGTCAGACATATACTGGAAGTTCAACATCCAGTTGTACATGATATTCTCCT
>CATLEQ010000462.1 GCA_949915905.1 uncultured Lachnospiraceae bacterium
CGGCAGGATTATACGCAGGAAGAACTTTCGGCCTATTTCGAGGCATGGTTTCAAATGTTTTTAAAGCATCCGGGCGTGTATGTGGAATCTGTTTTGCATAATACGTACCAGTATTATGACATTAATAAAATTTCGGGGTTGGAATATTATGAATTTGACACGTTTTTGCAGGAATATGACGAGGACGGAAAATATTCCTGGCTATATGTGGAGAACCTCCCCCGTTTTGAGGCGACCCGCTACGTGGTCAACCAGCTTGTCTTGCTCTTACAAAAACTGCCGGGACCCAATGTTTTCGTGTCCATGGGATTGCTGCCATGGATTTTATGGTTTTTTGTTTATTTGTACGTGTTTGAAGGGCGGGGGAAGTGTGTGGAAGCGTTGTTGATTCCCATACTTACGTTCGCCGTCTGCGTCTTGTCGCCGGATAATGGAAATTATCGTTATATTATGCCGATTATCTTTGCACTGCCATATTTAGGGGTGTTGGCATTGAGTTACGATTCGCGGCCGATTAGGCCGTGAATCGTAACAAATTTGGAAAAAAGGTGGCACGTATGGAAAATATGGTGTATACTAATCAAATGAGCGAGAAGGTTGCCATATTGCGGCCATCGGCCGCGGATGGGAATGTGAAGGGAGACGTATCATGGGTATCAGCGTGGCATTGCTGGCATATAAAGAAGAGGAAAATTTGCGGATTCTTCTGCCGCAGATTATCAAACAAGTGGAAAAATGCGGAGAAGAATATGAAATTTTGGTGGTTGACACGGAAAAAGCGTTAGACCATACGGCCGACGTATGTGCCGAGTTTGGCGCACGTTATATCAATCAGGAACTGCCCGGATTTGGCGGGGCATTTTGTACGGCAATCAAGTATGCGGGGAAGGACAAGTTTTTGATTTTGGACAGTGACGGCTCGCATCCGCCGAAGAATATTCCGGATTTGCATCGGATGTTCGCGTCAGGACGGTATGACGTGGTGATTGGCTCCCGCTATGTCAAGGGCGGGCGGACGGATGACGCGAAGTCTTCCATTATCATGTCTCATATGCTCAACTTTGCATTCCGTGTCTGCCTGGGGATTTCGGCGAAGGACATTTCCACGGATTATCGGATGTATTATACGAAACAGTTAAAACAAGTGGAGCTTACGTGTGTCAATTATGATGTGCTGCAGGAGGTTTTGTTAAAACTGAAGCTGAACAAGGAGGATCATAAACTTCGTATCGGCGAGGTGCCGATTTATTTCCAAAAGCGTTTGTACGGGGAGTCCAAGCGGCAGCTTGTAAAGTTTATCCTGAGTTATTTGAGGACGATTATCCGGTTGACGTGGATGAGGCTGACGCATATTGGAACGATAAAAAACGACGAAAGAGGAATGAAATGAAAAAGTTAATTGCACAAATGTTAAAATTCGGCGTGGTCGGCGGAATCAGTTTCGTGGTTGATTTTACCGTGTACGGCGTGCTTTGTAACGTGGTCGGGGTTCACTATCTGATTGCCGGGATGTTTGGATTTACGATATCCGTCATCGTAAATTACCTCTTGAGCATGAAGTTCGTGTTCGAGTCAAGGGACGATATGTCAAAGACGAGGGAATTTGTGACTTTTGTCGTGTTAAGCCTGATCGGGCTGGGACTGAACTCATTGATTCTCTATATTTGTGTGGACTTGATTTATATGGGCTGGGCATGGCTAAACGGTTTGATCGGAATCAAGCTGATGAACCTGGCTGCAAAAATTATCGCCACCGGCATCGTGATGGTTTATAATTTCGTCACCAGGAAGATTTTCATCGAGAAGAAGGCGTAAAGGTGGGATGAAGGGATAGAGGAAAGATGGCGATGAAGAAAATTATGATTACCGGATTTTCCGGATTCGTTGGCAGGCATTTTCTGGAATATTTATATGGGGAAGGGCTCTCTTATGAAGTGCTGGGGGCGGACATTAAGGAGCCGGAGCTTTCCTTTGCCCGGTACGCCCCATACTTAAAGATTCGTTTCCAAAAGCTGGACATGCTCGACGTCGATGCATTGCAGCGGGTGATTCGTGAGTTTCGACCGGATTATGTCCTGCATCTGGCCTCTTTTTCCAGCGTGGCCTACAGTTGGAAATATCCGTCCGCATGTTTTGACAATAATATAAAAATATTTTTGAACCTGACGGATGCCCTGCGGGCGGAGCAGTTGGACAGCCGGATTTTGTCGGTCGGCTCATCGGAGGAATATGGAAACGTGGACGAGGACAAGCTGCCGCTTACGGAAAGCCTGCCCCTCAATCCGGTCAGCCCGTATGCGGTGGCCCGGGTGGCGCAGGAGATGATGTCGAGGGTGCTTGTGGACGGATTTGGCATGAATATCGTCCTGACCCGTTCTTTCAACCATATAGGACCGTATCAGGACGAGCGGTTCGTGATTCCGGGCTTTATACGCAGGATTCTAAACCTTGCGCAGTCGGGGGTGAAAGACGGAGAAATCGAGACGGGAAATACGGCGATTGTGAGAGACTTTTTAGATGTGC
>CATLEQ010000463.1 GCA_949915905.1 uncultured Lachnospiraceae bacterium
GTTCCTTTTATATCCAGACAATCTCATTCTTGCTTAACGCTTTTTGTTCTGTTACCATTCCCTCACGCAAGCGCGTGGGAACTGTCACCATTTTCTTAGTACTCCGCATCAACCTCGTCAAACAACTCGTCAAATGTAATCTTTATATTAGGAAAATGCAAGATTTGCAAATCATTCTTGTTGCTTTCCGTTATCGTTTCAATCAGAAAATACCGTGGCTTTTCATCCTCATAATCCAGTTCGTAGATTTCAACACTTTTCTTTGTTAAATCGACAATCCAATATTCTTCAATCTCCTGCTGCCGATATAATTCCATTTTCTCCCCTCTGTCATATTTTTCCGTCGTAGGGGAAAGAACCTCCATCACGAAGCGCGGCGCGTCAACAAAGGCATTCCCCCGCCTCGCCTTGATACGACAATTGATAGACGCGTCCGGAATCACCACTTTGTCTTCTCCGTCATCCGTCTTAAACCTATATTGTACGTTGTCCGAATACACATAACATGTGCTGTTCCTCAACTGTTTTCGTATTGCCGAAACAAAGTTTACGATTACGGTAGAATGCTCCGGCCTCGCCCCCGCCATGTCCGTTATTTTCAAATTCAAATCCATACTTCCCACCTGCTTTCCAAACATCAAAAAAACGATGCTTTCCTACTTCTTTTTCCATATGGCATCCAACGCCGCACGAGAATTTTTTATCGCCCTGGAGACCTCCCCCCACTCCGAATTACTGATTGCCGTCATATATTCATTTAAAATCTCATGATTTGGGATAAACACTTCCCCTGTTTCGCTGTCATACCCCAAATATCCCAGATGCACCAACAAAGTCAGGACGTCATCTTTTGAATGAAACGTCACCATGTCGTTTGTAAAGCCGTAAATATCCACCGCCTTACGTTTTTCATCGTTCATCATATCTATGATATCATCCTGCAGTCCATCGAAATTCATGTCGATATAGGTCTTTAGTGCCTCGAACGTTTCCGTCTGATTCCAATTATTCCGCAAACGGTCCGGCGAAAGTCATTGAAAACTCACTAAACATATTCAACGCACTATGCGTCCCACATTTTTTTATCGGCAGGATTCCAGTCATATATGCCAACACAATATATGTTTTGTCTTTCAATAGTCCCCGTAAAAAATCCAAATATTTTTTTGCGCTTTTGCATCCACCGTATATTCTCTGAAAATGCAATCCCATTCATCAATAATGACGACAAAGGGCACTTGCGTCTGCCGATAAACGTCCTGCATCGTACGTATCAGATTCGTCTCGTCAAAATAGCAGAAATCCGGGTACTTCTCCAACAACTCCCACAAAACCGATTTCTGTAATAAATTCAACATTTCTTCCATGCTGCCACTCTGGCTTAAAAATTCCTACATGTTCAAAAATATCACATCATAACGATTCAGATGCTCCAAATAGCTTTCTTCAAAAGCGATTTTAAAATGCTGGAACAACTCTTTCGAATCACACTCACGGTCGTAATACGCCGCCAACATATTGGCCGTCACGGACTTTCCAAAACGGCGCGGCCTGCTCATGCAAATAAACTCCTGCGCCGTATCCATCACGCTATTACAATACTGAATGAATCCCGTTTTATCCACATATATTTTAGAATTTATCGTTCTTTGGAACGCCTTATTCCCCGGATTCAAATAATTTCCCATGCCGTCACCCACCTTCCGGACATCAAAAATCGGCCATACCCTTAAGCTCCCGCGAAAGCTTTTCGCCTCCGCATGTCTCAAGTATAACCGATTTTTTTATTCGGCACAACCAATTCCTTGTGTTTTTTCTAACACTTCTCTTCCTTGTCGTAATCGTCAATCAAAACCGTGTTCCTTCTTCTTTCTCCTTTTTTCCCATTTTCCCAAAATTCAATCGCACGTCCAAGCCACCCTTCGGCCGGAGTTCCGATTCCCAACCCTACGCCGTGCGCCGTTCCCGGAAATGTCTCATATTGATGTTTGACTTTGCACTCCTTCAATTTCTCGACCAGCAGCTTCGTATTGTCAATCGGAACCATGTTGTCCTGGTCAAACTGCCATACGTAGGACGGCGGGTAATCCGCCGTAACCTGCTTCTCGACGGAGTACGCCTCTACCAGACCGGCATCCGCTTTCTTCCCCAGCAGACAATTTCTGGAACCCTTGTGTGTTTTCTCCGTCATCGTGATGACGGGATAGGAAAGCCACATGACCGCGGGCTTCGGTAAATGATAGTGCGCGTACCCAAGTGTCTTCGTCCCCCAGGATGCCGCCAAATGTCCGCCGGCCGAAAATCCGCCCACCGCGTAGCCTTCCTTTTCCACCTGAAATTCTTCAGCGTGTTCCAGTATGAAACGGATGGCCTGTGCCAGATCCTCCATCGGGGCCGGGGCTTTCGCGTCCTTCCCCACCCGGTAATGCACGGCAAAGACCGCGTATCCCGCCTCGTTTAGTTGCTTCACGAGGGGAAACGCCTCCACCATGGAACATACCATGGCATACC
>CATLEQ010000464.1 GCA_949915905.1 uncultured Lachnospiraceae bacterium
TCGGATGTATGCTAAACTGATTTTCAGAAACGTGACGCGTTTTGCAAGGGATTATTTGATTTATGTTGTTACCATGACGATTTGTGTCACGTTGTTTTATGCGTTTTTGTCGATTACAAGTCAATTTTATCATCCGAATCTTGGGGTGGAGTACGAATTTACCTTGATTGGTGACGGGATGAAAATGGCGATATGTGCCGTGACATTATTACTTCTGTTTCTCATCCGTTATGTAAATCATTATATGATGCAAAGAAAGCAAAAAGAGTTTGCCGTACAATCCGTCATGGGAATGGAGCAGAATACCGTTGCGTGGATGTTCTTTGCGGAAACGTTTTTCATGGGCGCGATATCCATTGGCCTGGGAATTGTCCTTGGCGCATTCTGCTCCCAATTTATAACGGGTATGCTGTTGTCTGTCTACGGGCAGGAATATAGGCTGTCCTGGATGTTGTTTCCAGACACGGTATTTTTTACGATTGTCTTTTTTTCGCTTAGCTTTTTAAGCGTTGGCTTGCTAAATGTCCGTACCATACGGAAAATAAAGATTATCGACATGCTGTATGCGGAGAGGAAAAACGAACCGCATATTAAAAAAAGCCGTTATATGCGGGGTGTCGCGGGAATACACCTGCTAGCCCTTGTCTGGATGGCGGCCACGGGAATATCAGAAATGTATTATTATTCGGATCCCAGGTTTCCGTTTCCCGTCCATGCCATGTTTTGGGGAAATATCGTCGCTCCCGCGGTTTCTGCTCTTTTTTGTGTGACGTGGTTTGTCTTGCATAAGAAGTACAAAAAACGCGGGAACGGTAAGAAATGGAATTTTACGCAGTATCTTTTAGCTGCCGTATTCTTTTCACTGGTAAATCTTGTATTTGCCGCCAGTGTTCCCGTGATTCAGGCCAAATACTATCTTTCGGGCGGCTCGGGCATGAACAACAAGTATTTTACGTTCTTGCTTGTGGAAGTGATTTTTGTGATTTGCTGTATCATTTATCTGGCCAGTAATCTGCTTTCCGAATGGAAAGAGAAAAAGCCGGAACATAAATACAAGGGAAGTAATCTCTTTTTCTTCGGGCAAATCATTTCCAAGCTGAATACCACGTCGAAAACGATGACGTTGATTTGCCTGACATTGGTATTGTCCGTGTTTTTGTTTGTGGCGGCACCGACATTAACCGGGTGGGCTTCCGGCTATTTGAATGTACGCTCCCTGTATGACGTGCAAATTAGTACGCATTATAATCAGGTGTATGAAGAGGAAAATTTGCCGGGGGACGATTATGAGCTTGTCACGGCGTTTCTTGAGGATAAAGGGATTGAAACGGCCTATGATTGTATTTATAATCTTTACCTGCCGGAAAAGGCACAGTTTCAGAATCGTGTGAAGCTGGATTTCCCGGTCGTGGCCATGTCGCTTTCTGACTATAATGAGATTCGAAGAATGCTTGGATATGAGCAGGTTGTGTTAAAGGACGGGGAATTTACGACGCAGTGGAAGCGTGTCGCCACGGAGGAGGAAAGAGCAGATTTTTTAAACGGTCATGCCACGGTGTTGTCGGATGCCGGAACCTTGCGCCTTGCTTCAGCTTCTTATTATGAGGAATCGATAGGGGAAACGGCCTATAATTTATATACGAACGTGATTTATATTTTTCCGGACGACGTTTGTCAAAACCTTCTTTCCGTCATGCGAAACCGCTATATACGGACGGAGGAAACGATACCGTATCAGGAGGCCGTCGCGCTTGAAAATGCCTTTGTACAGAAATATTCTGAGGAACCAGATGGCGAAACCGGCGTACAGTACTATATCAGGACGAGCACGAGACAAATCAATGATACCATCGCGGGAAATTTTATCCTGCAGGCGACGATGACATATGGCGCGGTCGTTTTGATGGTGATTTGCCTGACGATTCTTTCGCTACAGCAATTATTGGATGCGGCTCATTATAAATACCGGTTTGGAGTTCTGCGGAGACTCGGCGTGGATCAAGAGGAATTGGAGCATTTGGTCTTGAAACAACTGGCCGTGTGGTTTGGCTTGCCGATTTTGGTCGCGGTATTCGTATCCATCATCGTGGTCGTATACTTCTTTGAAATGATTTCGGCACAGATATCGGCGTATATCGGATTTGGCGTGTTGTTGACCCAGGTAGGGATGATGGCATGTGTTTTTGCCTTGTTATTGATTTGCTATTTTGTCAGCACATGGATATTGTTTAAAAGGTCTATTTGAAGGAACGGCTTTGAATGGCGTGCAAAAAATTTTTCAAGGACAACTGCCATTTTATGTGAAATATAGACTTTACAATGCTTACATTCAATCAAGAAAAAAGCAGAGGGAATTCCGGGAGTGGCAGGAGAACGGGCGGCCATTATTTGATATTCGCTTAAAGGATGGAACACTACGTTTTCGGTACGGAAATTCTCTCAAAAAGGAGGACGTATGCAGGAAAAAGACGTAGTATCCATCGAGTATTTTG
>CATLEQ010000465.1 GCA_949915905.1 uncultured Lachnospiraceae bacterium
CTCGCGGAATCAAACGCCTTCTCGTCAATCCGCGGGAAATCTATCATCTCCCGCTCCTTTCGTATTCCGCATCCCGCCGCCATTTTCAGCAGGGCGATTTCCGTCGGGTCGCCAATTTCCGCCGCCACGCGCTCCTCCTGCGAGGGCAGGGCCGCGTCATTACAGAGCGCGAACCCGCGTAAAAATTCCAACGGGATTTCCGCTTGTTCCTGGATATAATCCAAAGAAATGGGTACTACTTTCTCATTGACATAACACTGCGTCACCGTCATCTTGTTCTGCGTAAGCGTCCCCGTCTTGTCTGAGCAGACCACGTTGACCGATCCAAGCGTCTCCACCGAGGGGAGCTTCCTAATAATCGTATGTACCTTCACCATCCGTGACACGCTCATCGCCAGCACGATGGTCACGATGGCCGGAAGCCCCTCCGGCACCGCCGCCACCGCCAGCGAGATGGCCGTGATCAGCATTTCCGGGATATTGCGGTGCTGCAAGACCGCGATGACGAACAACAGCACGCACAGCCCGACCGAAAGGATGCTGAGGATTTTCCCCAGTTCGGCCAAACGCTTTTGCAGCGGCGTAAGCTCGCGCGGCGTCGCCTTGATAAAGGAAGCGATTTTTCCGATTTCCGTGTCCATTCCGGTGGCAATGACCACGCCCTCCCCGCGCCCCGCCGTCACCATCGTGGACATGAACGCCTCGTTCTTTCGCTCGGCCGGCTGCAGTTTTTTCTCCGCCTGAAAGTTTGCGTCCTTCAAGGACGGATACGGCTCCCCCGTCAACGCCGCCTCCTCCACCTTCAAATTCCAACCACGAACGAGGCGAACGTCCGCCGGAACCTGCGCTCCCGTCTCCAATACCACGATGTCGCCCGTCACGAGCGTGTCCGCCGTCACCTTGCAGACTTTCCCGCTCCTGCGCACGAGCGCGTGCGGGCTTGTCATCTTTTTGAGCGAGTCCAGCGCCTTCTGCGCCTTTCCCTCCTGAATCACCCCGACCGTCGCGTTGACCAGAACCACCACGACGATAATCAACGCATCGCTGATTTCCCGTAGTAAAAACGAGACGAACGCCGCTACCAACAGCACACAGATCAACGGATCGTTTAACTGCTCGAAAAATGCTTCCACCGCCGTTTTTTTGTGCCCCTGCTCCAACTCATTCGGCCCGTTCGCCTTAAGCCTCTTTTCCGCCTCCAGCGTGCCAAGTCCCCTCTTTATGTCCGTGCGGAAATGCGCCGCGACCTCCTGCGCCGATTTTTCCTCAAACAAAATCACTCCCCCTTCCATTGCCGCTCATGTGGCTTGTACCGCTATACCATATCGTATGCCACGGCGGGGGAGGATATGACGGAAAAAACATTCCGGCCGTGCGGTATTTAAAACGAGTTATACCAGCTTGATGGACAACTCGATGGCCGCGTTTTTAACTTGCCGCTTGTAGTCGGTAATATTCGCGGCCGGACTTAACGAACATAAAATGACCGACTGCTGCACGTTGGCCCACAAGCGAAGGACGACGCCCTCGGCATGGTCAATCAACTTTTGCCGGTTCGCCGCGACGGCCGCGTAACTGTTCAGCTTGTCCCCCAATTGATAATGCGTCTTGTCCCGCTTCTTCACGAAGCCTTGATGCTCCAACGTATAGAGCATCTTAAAAACGGACGTTTTATTATATCCCGTCAGCCTCGTCAATTCATCCAAAGAAATATCGTCACGAATCATCAGGATTTCCAGAACCTTCAACGTATGATTTACGGACGATAAAATATACCGTTTGTCATATGGCTGCTTTCCCGCCATGATGCCACCTCCAATATGTCGGATCCAAATTCCGATTTTTCCATTTCATGCCCTTAATATCGACATTTCAACGCAATATTTATTATAGAGAAATTCTAAAAGTAGAGGAGGATTTAACATGAACGAACTCAAGAAGAAAAAAACAAGAAACTATGCAATTGATTTTTACCGATTCCTATTCGCGATGGGCTTTATCGTCGGGCACATCGCCATCGTCGGCTTCCGCTCCTTCGCGCCCAGGGAATCCGCTTCCACGTTTGCTTTCGACACGATGATTATTTTCATTGCACTGAGCGGCTTCTTCATGATGCAGCATTTCAAAAAATGCCAGGCGAAGGCGGCCGGGCAGAACATTCATCCGGTCACGCAGGCATGGGGCTACCTGAAAGGCCGCATCCGGGGCATGGGACCGTGGTTTCTTTTCGCAAACCTTTTAGGCTTTGTCGCCCTAAGAGTGTGGAAACAAACTCCGGTCACGCAATGGTCGACATGTTCTGCGGGCTGGGACTGGGCTGCCTGATTTGGACTGCCGTGGATGCCCTAAAGGACAAGCATTTTTCCAAACCACTTGTAATCATCATGACAATCGTGCAAACATTCCTCATGCCGTTTATCCCGTTTAGGACGCTTGCTCCGACAAACATCCCTATAAACCCGTTTTCCTTCAGTTGGCCGACGTTG
>CATLEQ010000466.1 GCA_949915905.1 uncultured Lachnospiraceae bacterium
TATTTGAATATATTCGATTATAATCTCCCCGCCGTTATGCTCCCATGCAAACAAGCCGAACTTTAAAAAAATCGCGCCAATCAGAGAAACCAGCAATACATATAACACCAGCAATCCCATGATGGCAGCATCATGTCTTCGCCCCTTGCGCGGCTTGCCACAAAAAAGCAGAACGGATGCGCAGGCAAAAAAAATCGTGTCCAGCCCCACGCTCACCAGATTTCCACATACCACCTCGAAGAGAGACATTTTTCCACCTCCGTTTTGCCCGACCCGCCAACCACAATGCCGTGCGACCAGCGCACGGCATTTCACCTATTTCACGAATCCTCTTCCCTTGGCACCGGTGTACAAATGGCAGCACGCCGTCCGTGCACCGCCCTCATCTTAACCCCGACCGCCATGCCATGTTGCGCGGCGTGCCTGTCTTCCACCACCGCCCCGGGATAACGAATCAGCCCATGGTTCTCGAACGGATCATTAAAGTAATACCCTTCCTCATCATAACCGACTAACAACATGCAGTGCTCGTTGGAAATCCAGGTAAATTCCTCCCCGGTTTCATACAAGTTCCAAATCGGACCGACAATCGGCTCCCTCATATTAATGCATGCCCAATAAAGCACGGGAAGCCCCTTGTCAATATACTCTGAGAGAAGCTGGCTTGTCGGGGTGTTCGTCTCGTCCGCCACGATGTAACGCCCCCCGCCTGCCGATTCCTCAAGCGCCTTCTCCAACGCCTTACGAATAACCGGGGCATAACATCCAAACGAATCCTCGTCATATGGACTGCCGCAAAAGCATTCTCGCGGATCTGGTCCATAAAGCCGGCCATCCCGCTCCGTCATCGGTCTCTTCTCCAAATAACGCTCGATAAACTCGTCAACGGTGATTTCCACTCCCAAAAAACGCAACAGCATGACCGCCGACACGCTTTCGCATCCGGTCGGATAACGCACGCTCTGGTCAATATACGGAACCTGAAGAATCCGCGCCGTCATTTCGCGGCATCCGCGGCCTTGGCTTCCTCTTTCGATTCATCCTTGCCGTCCGTATATTTTCTCATGAAGCTCAACACGATAAAAAGCATCGCCAGGCTGATTGCCAGAACAATCCACCACACCCTCACAAATCCCGCGATGATATAGCCCATGAAGCAGACCACCGCGACTACCATGGCATATTGCATCTGCGTGGACACGTGGTTGATATGGTTACTCTGCGCACCCGCCGAGGACATGACCGTCGTGTCGGAAATCGGAGATACGTGGTCACCGCAGACCGCCCCTGCAAGCACCGCGGAAACGGCAATTACCATCATCTCCAAATTGCCCGGGAACAATGCCACGACAATCGGCACCAAAATGGCAAACGTTCCCCAACTCGTACCGGTGGAAAACGCGAGGAAAATGGCAATCGCAAACATCACTGCCGGAATCAGGACGCTCGCCGAAGTATTTCCCTCAAGCAGGCCGGATACGAACACGTCGATTCCCAGCGCGTCGCCGACGCCCTTTAGCGACCACGCGAACACGAGAATCGTCACGGCGGGAACCATCAGCTTAAAGCCGTCTGCCAGGCTGTCCATAAATCCCTTGAACGTGATTACCTTTCTCGGCAAATATAATATCATCATGAAAATGACCGTGATCAACGTGGCAAAAATCAGGCTTGTCTCCGCGTCACAGCCCGCGAACGCCTCCACGACGTTGGTCGCCCCGTCAAGGTATCCCGTATAAATCATACCGCCAACGGCCGATACAATCAACACCAGCACCGGAAGCACCAGGTCAATCACCTTGCCGTTTACCGACGTTTTCTCCGGCTCCACATTTGTAAACTCCTCGCCGCCGGACGTGAACAAATCTCCCTTGGCCGCATTTTTCTCATGCATCCTCATCAAACCGAAATCGAATCCGCTGATAATGATGTAGAGCACCATCGCCAACGTTAAAAGTGCATATAAATTGTACGGAATCGTCCGCAAAAACAACTGGAATCCCGTAATCCCCGCATCCTCCGGCACATAGGAATTGACCGCCGCCGCCCAGCTTGAAATCGGCGCGATGATACAGACCGGAGCCGCCGTCGCGTCGATGATGTAAGCCAGCTTCGCCCTCGACACTTTGAAACGATCCGTCACCGGGCGCATCACGGAACCGACCGTCAAACAGTTAAAATAATCGTCCACAAAAATCAGAATCCCCAGCCCGGTCGTGGCCAGCAGGGCACTTCTCTTAGACTTAATTTTCGTCCCCGCCCAATTTCCATATGCCGCGGAACCGCCCGACTTTGCCATCAAGACGACGATCATGCCGAGCAAAATGTCAAAAATCAGAATGTTCAAGTTCATGCTGTCCTTCATGATATCGAAAAACGCCACGAACGCGTTCCACGGGTGAAACCCGGTGTATAACAACGCCCCGACCGCCACGCCGATAAACAGCGAACTATAAAC
>CATLEQ010000467.1 GCA_949915905.1 uncultured Lachnospiraceae bacterium
GTTCCGTGTTGAAAAGTTTTAATATAAATGGAGTGTGTTATCCCGAAAAGCATTATATGGTAGATTTGAGTGGGCGTTTGGCAAAGATGAAATCTTTGGTGGATAATGGAGATTATTTTGTGGTGAATCGCGCCAGACAGTATGGAAAGACAACGACCTTGCGTGCGTTGAAAGCATATCTCCAACCAGAGTATATTGTGATTTTTATGAGCTTTCAGAAGCTGAGTTCGGCGAAGTTTTGCAGTGAACATACATTTTCCAGAGCATTTGCCAGTGAATTTATAAGACGGGCAAAAAATGAAGCGGAGTGCGGGAGGATAAATGAAGAGTCGCTTCAAAAATTGGAACGGTGTCGGGAAGCTGCGGACTTTGATCTGACAGAACTATTTGAAGAACTTAGCTGTATATGCCAACAGGCAACGAAAAGAATCGTACTTATGGTGGATGAGGTGGATCAAGTTTCGGATAATCAAATTTTTCTTGATTTTTTGGGACAGATTCGGGAATATTACCTTGAGAGGGAAGAAACGCCGACATTTTATTCCGTAATTTTGGCAGGAGTGTACGATGTTAAAAATTTAAAATTAAAAATAAGACCGGATGAAATTCATCGGTACAACAGCCCATGGAACATTTCCGCTCCGTTTGATGTGGATATGAGTTTTTGTGTTGCTGACATTGTGACGATGTTGGAAGATTATGAGAAAGATCATCATACGGTCATGGACAAAGAAGAGATGGCAAATCACTTATACGGATATACGGGAGGATATCCGTATTTAGTGAGTTGTTTATGCAAAAGGCTGGACGAAAGGGCGACTGCGTGGAATGAAGAAAATCTTCGAAATATCGTGCGGGATTTGCTAAAGGAGCAAAATACGTTGTTTGAGGATGTCATAAAAAATATTCGCAATAATCAGGAATTTGCAAATTTGATGGAGCAGTTGCTGGTAAATGGAGCAAATGTGGTTTTCGAACGAAGTAATCCGACGATTGATTTGGGCGTGATGTTTGGCATTCTGAAAGAAAGGGATGGGCGGACAGTTGTTTCAAATGTGATATTTGAAACTTTGATTTTAAATTACTTTACATCTGTACGGGCAACGGATGCATTGCTGAATTCGGAATATGTCGAAAAATCGCAATATATCCACGGGGGAAAGCTAGATATGGAGTGCGTGGTGCGTCGTTTTGCGGCATTCATGAAAGCGGAATATCGCCATGAGGATGCAGGGTTTATTGAGAAGGAGGGAAGACTTTTGTTTTTAAGTTTCTTGCGTCCTATTATCAATGGAACTGGGCATTATGTTGTGGAGGCGCAGACTCGGAAAAACAAGAGAATGGATATTCAGGTCTTTTACGGTAATGAGGAATTTGTAGTAGAGTTAAAGATTTGGAGAGGATTGGCATATGAGCAGGCAGGATACGAGCAGTTAGCAGGGTATCTTGAGGGCGAGGGTTTAAAAAAAGGATATTTGGTTAGCTTTTGTAGAAATGTAAAGAAACCAAAGGAGGATGGATGGTTTCGATACAAGGGATTTGATATATGTGAAGTGATTGTAGAGAGTGGAGGGAGTCCGTATTAATATGTCGGCTAGAAGCAGCAAGTTTTTAAGTCGGTTACAAATAGATGAAAATCATGTGGGAACCCTTATCCCCGTTCGCGATATTCTCTTGGTGTCATATGGTAATATTTGTCAAATACTTTATAAAAATGTGTCCGGTTGGAGAAGTGCAGTTCTTCCGCAATCTGGGACACATTTTTTTCCGTGTTTTTCAGCATGTCTGCCGCGGCGGCCATGGTAAACGTCATGCTATAGTCAAACAAGCTCTTGCCGGTAAATTTTTTCACGATTCGGCCAAGGTAGGAGCCGTCATAATTGAGAATCTGTGACAGTTCGCTGTTGGTGACGCGCCCCTTTCGTTCTTCGAGAAGCTGGTCGATGCGGGCGAACAAAAGCGAGTCCATGTTGGATCTGGTCGTGACGTGCTGCACGTTGTAATACCTTGTGTCCGCGAGGATGTCAATCAATTGGCAGAACAAGTCCTGCAGTCGATAAGTCGCGCCATAATAAGGGGTAAGCAGTGTCTTCATCATCTGCTCAAAAATATCATGCACCATGATTTTTTGCTGCGTTTCACTGATGCGCGGCACGAAGTCAAGGAAGTCTTTTGTGTTTTTATGCGTTTCCGCAATATTGTTTTCCAGAAAATGAAAAATCAAGTTGTCGGAAGGAGTTTGTTCCTTCTCGAAAAGCAAAAAGTGTCCGTAATTGGTCAGCCTTGACACAAAGTCGATGGAAACCGAGAAGAAAATGCAGGTGAAATCTGTCGTGTATTCCTCCGTATGCAGCGTGTTTCGGTTTAAAAGGCAGCAGCTTCCCGGAATATAGTAAAAACGTGTTCCCTCCACGATTTGGTACAAGCTTCCGTTTACGATGTACATAAATTCAAAA
>CATLEQ010000468.1 GCA_949915905.1 uncultured Lachnospiraceae bacterium
GGGGCTTCCACAATACAAGACGTTGAAGGATATTTTTTACTGGTATGCGAGCGATTACTGCGACGTGTTTTTCGCCGACCGCATCGAGGAGCAGTTGTGGCCGGATCAATGTGCGGCGGTGCAATGGATTGCAGAAGCGGATTTGGACGACTTACGCTATCTCTATCGTTCTGGAGAATATGTTACGGAGAATGAACTCGGTACCGCCAGACATTTGGCCGCGCTTCCCGAAGCAACGATTCAGAAAATGGCGGACGTCTACACGGAAGGGTATCGAATTGGTTTTGTCAATACGGGGAAAGATTTGTCAAAGAAATCGGTGGTGGATATCCGCTATTGTCTGGGGTTTGAGCGGGTAATCAAGAAAGCGATAGATAATTTCCGCAAAATGGGACTAAGGCCGGTGATGATTCGGGCGGCATCAAGTGTAATCACGAAGCGCGAGATGGCGAAGGTCGGGTATTACGGGGCGATTGCCAACAAGCAGTATGAGTATGACCATCGTTTTGACCAGGCACTGTTTTTGGACAAGCGGTATGTGGAACGCAAACTGGACGTCATGAAGAACGTTTATGAAAAGAACAAGGAACAGGCGGCGCGGTTTGCCGGACCGGCCGTGATGGAAGTGTTTGGGGAGAAGCCGTTTTCACCGGTGGTAAAGGAGAAAGCCTTAAGCTACAGCGAGGCGCAGCAAGAGCTTGCCGTGCAGTATGAGGGCAAGTCCGGACAGATTATGAACCAATATATCAAGGGCGAGGAGCGCAGCTTTACGATTGTCGCCTATCCGATACCGGAGATCGGGGAGCGTTATAAAGAGATTTTTGATGACGTGATCCGGATTAACACGCTGGATGCGGCGTTGTATGAAGAAGTGCAGCAGAAGCTGATTGACGCGCTGGATCAGGGGGAATACGCGCGGGTGCTCGGAAAAGGTGGCAACCAGACCGACTTGACGATACAGCTTTATCGTCTGAACGACCCTCAGAAAGAGACCATTTTTGAAAATTGCGTGGCGGACGTCAACATCCCGGTGGGCGAAGTGTTTACGTCCCCGGTGCTCAGAGGGACGAAGGGCGTGCTTCATGTGAGCAAGGTATATTTGAATGAATTGCAGTACCGCGATTTGAAGATCACGTTTGAAGATGGCATGATTCGTGATTATACTTGTGCAAATTTTGAAAAGGAAGAAGACAACCGTGAATATATTTATGACAACGTACTGCATCGGCATGAGACGCTGCCAATCGGTGAGTTTGCCATTGGAACCAACACGACGGCCTACGTGGTCGGCAGAAAATATGGTATCGAGGACAAGCTGCCGATTCTGATTGCGGAGAAGACCGGGCCGCATTTCGCGGTAGGCGACACTTGTTACAGTTGGGCCGAGGATATCGCGGTTCATAATCCAAACGGAAAGGAAATCGTGGCGAGGGATAACGAGGTATCCATTTTGCGCAAGGAAGATGTCTCGAAGGCATATTTCCAGTGCCATACGGACATTACGATACCTTATGAAGAATTAGAAGAAATAAGTGTAGTGACAAAAGAGGGAAAAACGATTATACTATTGAAGGACGGCAGGTTCGTCCTTCCGGGAACGGAGATGTTAAACGAGGCGTTTGAGGAAGAAAATGTGTGACGCTGGAAGCGCGTGGCAGTGGAAGAAATGCGTCGCGCGTGCAAGTAAAAAGAAAGGTGGATGTTTGTATGGCTAAGGTAGGAATCGTAATGGGCAGCGATTCGGATTTGAAGGTCATGAGCAAGGCCGCGAAGATGTTGGAAAAGCTGGGAATCGAATATGAGATGCACATCATTTCCGCGCACCGGGAGCCGGACGTGTTCTTTGAGTGGGCGAAGGCGGCGGAAGAAAAGGGTATCAAGGTGATTATCGCGGGGGCGGGCATGGCGGCGCACCTGCCGGGCATGTGCGCGGCATTGTTTCCATTGCCGGTCGTGGGCGTACCGCTTTCCGGCAGTAAATTGGACGGCATGGACGCGGTATACTCGATTATGCAGATGCCGCCGGGAATTCCGGTGGCGACGGTGGCCATTGACGGCGGGATGAACGCGGCGATTTTGGCGGCGCGGATTTTGGCCGTGTCCGACGAAGAAGTGCTTGCAAGGCTCAAGGCTTATACGGTGGAGATGAAGGAGGCCGTGCAGGCGAAGGACGCGAGACTGCAGGAGACGGGATACGAGGCGTATTAAAGCGAAATAGAAAGGGCGGATTTTACAAATGGGAATGGATTATAAGCATGCCGGCGTGGACATTGAGGCCGGTTACAAGTCAGTGGAACTGATGAAGGAGCATGTGAAAAAGACGATGCGCGAGGAAGTGCTTGGCGGGTTGGGCGGATTTTCGGGTGCATTTTCTTTAAATAAGATTAAGGAAATGGACGACCCGGTTCTGCTTTCCGGCACGGACGGGTGCGGCACGAAGG
>CATLEQ010000469.1 GCA_949915905.1 uncultured Lachnospiraceae bacterium
CCCGCCGAAGGACCGTCCTTTGGCACCGCGCCCTCGGGAATATGCACATGAATGTCATGCTTTTCAAAGAAGTCCGCCGCGATTTTCTGGGACTCGCTCACCGAACGAATATAGCTGATTCCCGTCTCGGCCGATTCCTTCATCACGTCACCAAGCTGCCCCGTCAGAATCACCTCGCCTTTTCCCGGCATCACGTTTACCTCGATTTGCAGCGTGTCGCCGCCCACGCTCGTCCATGCCAGCCCGCGCACGATTCCCACCTCGTCCGACGCGTTTGCCATCTGGTACGTGTACTTTTCCTTCCCCAGATAGGTGGAAAGGTTCCTCTCGGTTATCGTGACCTTCTTTTTCTCCGTCGTCAGGATTTCCTTTGCCGTTTTCCGGCAAATGTTTCCGATTTCCCGCTCCAACTGACGCACTCCGGCCTCTTTTGTATAATTTCCGGCCATCTTCCAGATGGCCCTCTTGCTGAACGAAAGCATCTGCGCGTTCAATCCGTGCCGCTCAAGCTGCTTGGGAATCAAATGCTCAATCGCAATGTGCATTTTCTCATTTTCCGTATAGCTGCCGACTTCGATGACCTCCATTCGGTCTAACAGCGGTCTTGGAATCGTCTGCAGCGTGTTGGCGGTCGTAATGAACAGTACCTCTGACAAGTCCAGCGGAACTTCCAGATAATGGTCGCGGAACTTGCTGTTTTGCTCACTGTCCAATACCTCCAACAAGGCAGAAAACGTATCACCCTTATAGTCTGTACTGATCTTGTCAATTTCATCCAAAAGCATCACCGGATTTTTCACGCCCGCCGTGCGGATTCCATTGGCAATCCGTCCGGGCATGGCTCCGACATAAGTCTTTCTATGCCCGCGGATTTCCGCCTCGTCACGCACGCCGCCCAGGGAAATGCGCACATAAGACTTTTTGAGTGCCCGAGCCAATGACCTTGCAATCGAAGTCTTTCCGGTTCCCGGCGGACCCACCAAACAGAGAATCGGGCTTTCCCCTTTTTTCGTCAACGTGCGCACGGCAAGGAACTCCAACACGCGCTCCTTGACGTTCTCCAAGCCGTAATGATCCTCCTCCAGCACTTGTTTTGCATATTCCAAATCCGTATTGTCCCGGGAGGCATGGTTCCATGGCATTTCCAGCAATGTCTCGATATAAGTGCGGATGACACCGCTTTCCGCCGGACTGTTCAGGCTATTTTTAAACCGCCGGATTTCCTTTTTCAATTTTTCTTTTACTTCCTTCGGCGCTTTCAGCTTTTGCGTCGCCTGCTCAAATTCTTCCGCGTCGGAAAGGGTCGTATCATCGCCCAGTTCTTCCCGAATCAGCTTCAACTGCTCCCGAAGAATGTATTCCCTCTGGTGCTTGTCCACCCGTTCCTTGACCTTTTCATGAATATTTTCCTTGATATTCATAATCTGCACTTCATTTACCAGACGGAAGGCCAACATATCATACCGTTCTTGAAAATCAAGCTTCGAAAGAATCTCCTGCTGCTCCGTATAATGCAGGGGAATGCCGGCGGCAATCTCGTCCACCAGCCTGCGCAAATCGCGGATTTCCAAAATCTGTGACACGGCCTCTTTCGACATTTTTCCGTTTTTGGCGGCATATTCCACGAACATGTCCTTTAAGCTTCGTTCCATTGCCTGTGCATTTATCTCATCTGAAAACTCCATGTCCGATTCATCATAAATTTCCACACGGGCACGCAAGTACGGTTCACCGTCCTCGATTTCCTGCAAAACGGCACGGGATTCCCCGGCCACCAAAACGCGCAGGATATGCTTCGGCATCTTCAGAACCTGTCGCACCATGCCGACACATCCCACCTTGTATACCTCGTCCTGCTCCGATGAATTTGCATCATGTTCCTTCTGCGTCACCATGAAAATCCTCTGGCCCTCAAGCATGGATTGTTGTATTGCCGCGATTGACCGCTCCCTGCTGACGTCAAAATGAACCACCATTTCCGGCATGACGGTCATGCCGCGTAATGTCAACATGGGGAGACTTTCTACTTCCTTGTTCATCTGTCTTTATTCCTCCAGTAGGTTTTTGATACTCAAAAGGCGGTACTTCATATTACATAAAGTCCCGCCCCACATTCTTATGCACTTACGGATGTCAGGAAAGAAGGCCTCTCCTCCCCGTCACGCTCGTACATGGGTTTTCCCGTTCCTTTTACGACATCCTTCGTAATCCGGCATTCTTTTATCGTCTCATCAGACGGCACGATAAACATCGTGTCCATCATGATATTTTCCATGATGGCCCTAAGGCCTCTGGCACCGGTCTTTCTTGCAAGCGACGTCTCCGCGATCTCCGTGAGGGCGTCGCGGTCAAATTTCAATCGAACGCCGTCCAATTCCAGCATTTTCTG
>CATLEQ010000470.1 GCA_949915905.1 uncultured Lachnospiraceae bacterium
TAAATGCGACGGCAAAGGCAATCAAAAAGCCGGTCACGGTGAAGATTCGCAAAGGCTTTGACGACGAGCATGTAAATGCCGTGGAAATTGCCCGTATCGCGGAAGAGGCGGGGGCGGCCGCCGTGGCCGTGCATGGGCGCACGCGGGAGCAATATTATTCCGGGAAGGCTGACTGGGACATCATCCGGCAGGTGAAAGAGGCGGTGCACATTCCGGTCATCGGAAACGGTGACGTCACGTCGGGTGCGGACGCGGTGGCCATGCAGAAGCAAACCGGCTGCGACGGGGTGATGATTGCCCGCGGCGCGCAGGGAAATCCGTGGATTTTTTCCGAACTCATTTCCTATGAAGAAAAAGGAACGCAGCCTCCGCGCCCGTCATTGGAAGAAGTGCGGCAGATGATACTGCGCCATGCCAGGCTGCAGATTGAGTATAAGGGAGAATATGGCGGCATCCGGGAGATGCGAAAGCATGTGGCGTGGTACGCCAGGGGCATCCGGGGCGCGGCCAGGTTTCGGGACGAGGTAAACACGGTGGAGACCTATGCGCAGTTGGAAAATCTAGTTGTGAAGCTGGCGTGAATCGTAACTCTAAAATTGCTTGACATCATTCTGTCGATTGGGTATAATATTGAAATTGTGAAATATAAATGAGTAGAGCGTCAAAAAGTATTTTGACGTTCACGACATGAGGGTGGAAAGCTAGGTTATAGTTATACTCACGACAGATTTTATCTGCCGTGAGTATTGCGCCAGCCGCAGCCGCAAAGCGGCATATTTCCTTATGCGGCTGTGCGCATCACAGTATGCTGAGTGACAGTTAAATCTGTCACTCAGCATACTGGGAGCGGCATGAGCCGGAGAGAGTGACGAGAATTTATGTAAAAGAAAGGAATTGAAGATCATGGCAGAGTCAAAGAAAAGATTACTGACTTATGCGGGGCTGAAAGCTCTGGAGGACGAACTGGAGGAGTTGAAGGTTGTAAAACGTAAGGAAGTCGCTGCTAAGATTAAAGAGGCCAGGGAGCAGGGCGATTTGTCGGAGAATGCCGAGTACGACGCGGCCAAGGACGAACAGCGTGATATAGAGGCGAGAATTGAGGAATTGGAAGGCATTTTGAAGAATGCGGAAGTGGTCGTGGAGGACGAGGTAGATTACGATAAGATTAACGTCGGATGCACCATTAAAGTGTTTGATGTTACGTTTGACGAGGAGATGGAGTTCAAAATCGTGGGCTCGACCGAGGCGAACAGCCTGGAGGGCAAGATTTCCAACGAGTCACCGGTCGGACAGGCGTTGATGGGTAAGAGCGTCGGCGACGTGGTGGACGTGGAGACGCAGGCCGGGACGATACAGTACAAGGTGCTTGAGATTAACCGGTCGTTGTAAGGATTGGAACGCATGGTGATTTCACAAGGCCGCATGGATGAAAAGTCGATTGCATGGCAGCAGGAAGGAGAAAAAGATGGGCGAGCAGCAGAAGAACGCGCAGGCGCAGGAACCAGATTTAAACCAGCTTCGGAAGGTACGCCGGGAGAAATTGGCGCAGTTGCAGGCGGAGGGCAAGGATCCGTTCGTCATCACGAAGTATGAGCAGACGCATCACAGCCAGGAAATCAAGGACAAGTTCGAAGCGTTGGAAGGAAAACAAGTTTCCATCGCGGGGCGCATGATGTCCAAGCGCGTGATGGGAAAGGCTTCTTTCTGTAACGTGCAGGATTTGCAGGGAAACATCCAGTCCTACGTGGCGCGGGACAGCGTGGGCGAAGAGGCGTACAAGGACTTTAAGAAATTTGACGTGGGCGATTTGGTCGGCATCAAGGGCGAGGTCTTTCGGACGAAGACGGGAGAAATATCCATCCATGCCGCCGACATTACATTGTTGGCAAAGAGTCTGCAGATTTTGCCGGAAAAGTTTCATGGCCTGACCAATACGGATTTGCGATATCGCCAGCGATATGTGGATTTAATCATGAATCCCGAGGCGAAGGAAACGTTTATCAAGCGTTCGAAAATTATCAGTGCCATTCGTACTTATTTGAACGGGGAGGGCTTCATGGAAGTGGAGACCCCGATGCTGGTGTCAAATGCGGGGGGCGCGGCGGCGAGGCCGTTCGAGACGCATTTCAACGCGTTGGACGAGGACATCAAACTGCGAATTTCGTTGGAATTATATTTGAAGCGGTTGATTGTCGGCGGGTTGGAGCGCGTCTATGAGATTGGCCGCGTGTTCCGAAATGAGGGACTTGACACCCGGCACAATCCGGAGTTTACCTTGATGGAGCTTTATCAAGCCTATACGGATTACCACGGCATGATGGATTTGACGGAAAATTTGTAC
>CATLEQ010000471.1 GCA_949915905.1 uncultured Lachnospiraceae bacterium
GCCTTGGTGCATATCCCCATGTCGCAGGCAGGGTAGTTCACGCTGTTGCGTATATTTCCATTCTCCAGGTAGTCCATCATCTCCTCCACGGCCATCACCGCGCAATTGTCCTCGGACTCCTCGGTGGAAGCCCCCAGGTGGGGAATGACAATCGCACCCTTCACCCCTGCAATCTCCGGCGTCGGGAAATCCGTCACGTAGCATTTGACCGCGCCGGAAATCAACGCGTCCACCATGGCCTCGCTGTCCACCAGCACGTCCCTGGCAAAATTAAGCACCACGACATTTTTCTTCATCAGGCTGATGGCCTCTTTATTAATCATGCCCTTCGTGTCCGGAAGTGCCGGTACGTGTATCGTGATGAAATCGCATTCCTTGTACAATTCATCCACCGTCTTGGCATGATGAATGTTACGGGACAACTGCCATGCCGAATCTACCGACACGTACGGGTCGTATCCATATACGTCCATCCCCAGATGGATGGCCGTGTTCGCCACCTGCACGCCAATGGCGCCCAGGCCGATGACGCCGATTTTCTTACCGGACAGCTCCGTTCCGGCAAAAGCCTTTTTCTGCTTTTCCGCCGCCTTGGCCAGGTCGCCGTCCTCCTCGTGCTCCTGTACCCAGTTGATGCCGCCGATAATGTCCCTGGCCGCCAACAGCATGCCGGCGATGACCAGTTCCTTTACCCCGTTCGCGTTCGCCCCCGGCGTATTAAAGACCACGATGCCCTGCTGCGCGCATTTTTCAAGCGGAATGTTGTTGACTCCTGCCCCGGCACGGGCAATCGCCTTTAAATTCTCATCGAGCTCCATCTCATGCATGACGGCACTGCGCACCAGGATGGCATCCGCCTCTTGTGGCGTCTCGCACCGCTCATATTCCTCGCTAAACTTTTCAATTCCAACCGCGGCGATTGGATTCAGGCAATGATACTTATACATCTTACAGATTCTCCTCTTCAAACTTCTTCATAAATGCAACCAACGCTTCCACGCCCTCGTACGGCATCGCGTTATAAATGCTCGCACGCATGCCGCCGACGGTTCTATGCCCTTTCAAATTCTCCAGCCCGGCCGCCTTGGATTCCTTGACGAACTTCGCGTCCAAATCCGCGTCACCGGTCACGAACGGCACGTTCATCAAAGAGCGGTCCTTCGCCTCCACGGTTCCCTTAAACAGCTTGCTTTGATCCAGATAATCATACAAAAGCTTCGCTTTTTTCTCGTTGCGCTCCTTCATCACGGACAGCCCGCCCATGGCCTTCAGCCACTGGAACACTTTTCCGCAAATATAAATTCCATAAGCCGGAGGCGTATTATACAAGGACTTTGCATCCGCATGCGTCTTGTACGTCAGCATCGTAGGCGTTCCCGGCAACACGTCGTCGGAAATCAAATCCTTGCGGATGATGACGATGACCGTTCCGGCCGGCCCGATATTTTTCTGCACGCCGCCATAAACAAGCCCGTATTTGCTCACGTCAATCGGCTCAGACAAAAAGCAGGACGAAATGTCGGACACCAACAGCTTTCCCTTGGTATTCGGCAGCTCTTTAAATTTTGTTCCATAAATCGTATTGTTTTCACAAATATAGACATAATCGGCATTCTCGGAAATCGGAAGGTCACTGCAATCCGGAATGTAAGAGAAGGTCTTATCCGCGGAAGAAGCGACGCGGTTTACCTTGCCGTACTTTTCCGCCTCCTGCGCGGCCTTTTTCGCCCACTGGCCGGTGATGAT
Organism: uncultured Lachnospiraceae bacterium; assembly: GCA_949915905.1. Classification (GTDB taxonomy): domain Bacteria; phylum Bacillota; class Clostridia; order Lachnospirales; family Lachnospiraceae; genus Schaedlerella. The sequence goes on from CATLEQ010000471.1 coordinate 1,747, forward strand.
ATAATCGGCCTCCCTGTTTTTCATCAGGTTCATCGGAATCATGGCGAACTGCTGGGAAGCACCGCCCTGCAAAAACAGTACCTCGTAATCATCCGGAATCTGCATCAGCTCGCGCAAATCCGCCTCCGCCGTGTTGATAATCTCTTCAAATGCCTTGGAACGATGGCTCATCTCCATCACGGACATTCCCGTTCCCTTGTAATCTAACATTTCCTCCGCGGCTGCCTTTAAAACTTCCTCCGGCAATACGGCCGGCCCCGCCGAAAAATTATATACTCTGCCCATCTTTCATCCACTCCTTTTACTTCATGTAATCCCGGGGCAAACACTTTTGCCCCAGACCCCTTTTTACCCTTTTTATACCTTTTCTTTACTTCTTATTTTTCAGGTCTTCCTCGTCAAACGCCTCACTGATGGCGGCACCGGGAGCGACCATCGGCCACACCTTGTCGTCGCTGTCAATCTGGCAGTCAATCAGCACTGGTTTATCAAGCGTCAACGCTTTTGCAAACGCCTCCCTGAATTCTTCCTCCGTGGTCGCGCGAAAACCGGTGGCACCCATCGCCTCGGCCAGCTTTACATAGTC
>CATLEQ010000472.1 GCA_949915905.1 uncultured Lachnospiraceae bacterium
GAAATCGTACTTTAATTCTAGTCCGAAATCATACTTTTGTCAAGTGATTTTTAAAACTCTTCTCCGGGGTGCAGATAAAAATAGTTGGTAAATATGTTTACAAATCTCCTTATAAATGATATAATTGAATCGTCATATAAGGAGGTTTCTTATGGAAGATATCAAATCGCCATCCTCCGTTACGATTGGGGAACTTTCCCGATTAGTCAAAGAATTCGAAGAGAAGATACAAAACGGCACGGAAGATCCAGATCGTTTTTTAACCATCTATGAAATTGAGGAACTTTGGAGTCGGCTAATAGGAGATACCAATGTTTTATATTCGGATATGCTTCAGACAATTATCCGAAACATTGATGAAAAGGAGTTGATACGTAGAAAAAAAGGGAGTTCCAAGCCAGAGGAATAAAATTGCGCACTCACAGGCGCGCAGAGCGGCTCATTTATACAATTCATGGCCCTCTCCATTATGATAGGGCTATGCTGATTCCAGAAACCCCGGAATCTAAGGAGGCGCTTCTGAAAAACGCGCATGCGAAAAGTGTTTTCCCTCTGGATGACGCGCTTGGGATTTCCAGGCTTCCTTTTAAAATGACCCCAGCACTTATGCTCCGATGTGCCTATTGGGCTCAAAACCAATGTTCATACCAAACTGCCGAGAATGTCATTCGGGATACTTATGGCATGGAAATCAATGATGATACGATTAGACATGTGACGAATTGCATAGGCCGGGTGATATTCGAGGAGGACTGCAGGAAGACGGATCGTCTGTTCCAAAAGCAGAAAAGCGGAATGCTGGATTTTAAAAATAACAAGAAAGGGATCCTTTATATCGAAGCGGACGGTGCCGCGCTGAATACAAGGCACAAAAATGAGGAGGGCTCGACATGGCGGGAGAATAAGCTTGGAGTCGTCTATTCCTCTGATCACATTTATTATTGGAAGAACAAAAAAGGGGAGCGCCAGCATCAGATAGAAAAAAGAGAGTATGTTTCCTATGTTGGAGCCGCGAGCGAGTTTGGCAGGCATCTCTACCGGTGCGCGGTTGAGAACGGTTACGGCAGCTATCAGGAAACGGTGGTTCTCAGTGATGGGGCGGCGTGGATTGCAAATATGGCGGAAGAACTGTTCCCTGATGCGCAGCACATTCTTGACCTGTACCATTTGAAAGAAAACGTGCACGCTTTTTCCAAAATCAAGTTCGGAATGAAAGAAGACAAATACATTCCGTGGGCAGAAGAGATGTCTGACCTGCTTGAAAACGGGCTGACGGATCAGGCTCTAAGAAAATTGGATCCCGATGAAACCTATACGAATTGCGTCAATCTATACCACTACATTTCCATGCATAGAGGCCACATCAATTATCCCGAATATAAGGCGAAAGGATATTTCTGTGGAAGCGGTGCAATAGAAAGCGGAAACAAAATCGTTTTACAGAAACGACTAAAACAAGCTGGCATGCGGTGGGAACCGCGAACGGCTCAGTATCTTCTTACTTTGAAAACCAAGTATGAATGCTTCTAGCGGTTTGTGACGTAGAAAAGGGTATAAGAAACAACCCTTCCGAAATTCTGTTTTTTGCAAACAGACTTGGAAGATCACAGAAAATATAGTATAATCAGTTACAGCAATCTATTTTCAAGCTGTAGCTGCCGCAGGCTGAGTGGACGACTGGCTTTTCGTCTGTGGGGACTTGGGAGGTCTCCCCCGCCTTTTTGCAGGTTTTTGTTCTGTGGGCGTTGCCTCGGTCTTGGATTTAGGTTGCTTTTTCTGTCGGCTTTTTTTCGGTTTGCCGATGTTAGTTCCCTCCCCAGCCTGGCCCGCCTGTGAACACTGCGTCTCAACCGTGCGGATTGTTTCCGGATCGACTCCATGCTCCCCGAGGAATTCGATGATATTTGTAAGATTCAGCTCCTTTTGAGATTGTTTGCGTGTTACAACCTGTTCATAGTCAATAGGCTCGAAGTCTTTGTCATCCCTTATCATATGGTAGATTGCCACAAGCATTTTCCTTGCGATGGCAATGATGGCCTTTTTATGGCCCCGGCGTTTTTTGAGCGTCAAATATTTATAATAGAAATAGGGATGCTTCTTAGTGCTTTTGATGGCTGCGAGCGCACATTGCACCATGAGTGGCTTTAGATAATGGCCGCCCTTTCCAATTTTGGTGGTTTTCTTCTTCCCCGCACTGGAATTATTTGCGGGGGAAAGACCCGCCCAGGAAGCAATGGAATCGCTGTCCCGCCATACGGACATGTCAGCCCCAATCTCACCAAGGATGTAGAGG
>CATLEQ010000473.1 GCA_949915905.1 uncultured Lachnospiraceae bacterium
CGTCCACACGTTTAGATATAAACAGTCCTCACTGTATCTCTTGCTGGAAACAATGAATTCGTCCGTATAACACATAAAAGTCGACTGGTCATTTTGCATGGCACTGGTGCTCCACCTTGTACAGTTTCGCACACCTTCCCACCGCTTCACGTCCTGCGGTGCCTTCCAGCGCAAGTCACCAATCGGAGCCGCCGCATAAGGGATTCCTTTAAAAATTTCCACTTGGCCGTCCGCCGAGAGGTATCCCTGGACTTTTCCCCCATTCACCTCTACCACTTCGGTCATCTCCGGCTTTTTTGTGATCGCGCCATTTTTGTCCAGCTCCTGATAAATATACTCCGCGGCCTTCTCATTGCCGATACCATTCATGTGTACGCCATCCTCGAACCATTCCTCATGACCCATGGTATACGTATTTAAATCAATCAGATAAGCTCCCGTCTGCTCTGCCACACGCGTCACAATGTCAATCACTTCATCCTGAATCACGTCCTTGTCAATGTCATATACGACGACCCCGGTCTCCTTTTGCGGATACGCCACCGGCGGCCGCATCAGGTAAACCTGCCCGGACTCCGACAAAGCCTTATATTCATTTACAAACTCCGTCAATTCCCGTTCGTACCGTTCTGCGTCCCAATTCTGCGGCTTTGAGTCATTTGTTCCCAGCATAATGATATAGATATCCGCGGCGACCTCTTTGGAAAAACGATAATACTTCGTCTTTCGATATGGCGAGTCCGATTCATCCTGAACACACTTTCCGCTCAACCCACAGTTTATCACCTGATATTCTTCCTCTACCATCGTCTGTAAAAGAGCCGGGTAAGATTCCGTCTCACGGCTCTCCCTCACTCCGGATCCAAACGTGACACTGTCGCCGATGCATACGATATGCCGCCTTTCCGGGTCTAGCTGCGGAGGCAATGGATGCTGTACATTATAATAAGCCATCCAGTTTTTTATGTCCTCATATAAAAACTTTGCAATCTCCTCATTGCCTTCGGCATTCGGATGTACGCCGTTTGCGAACCACTTCTTCTGCTCTTGTGTAAAGCTGTACAGATCCATATATTTCGCACCGGTCTCTTCCGCCACTTCCTTGATGACATCATACATTTCATCTCCGACAATGTCATCGGATATTCCGCCCTTCACCTTGCCGAACCAATTCTCCGGAAAGCACTTCGGCGGCTGAATCAAATATACGAACTCGGTTTCCGTAACGTCCTGGTACGTTTTCACAAGCTCCGTCAATTCCGCTTTGTAACGTTTGGCATCCCAGCTTTCCTCTTTCGCGTCATTTGTCCCCAGCATAATCACATAAATGTCCGCATCCGCGTCGAGACTTTCCTGATATGCCTCTGTCTTCACATACGGATTTGCGCCGTCTTCCTGCAGCGTCGTCCCCGGCACGCCATAATTCAACACCTGATAATCTTGTGTCTGCTCCTGGAAATACGCGGTGATAGATTCCTCTTGTCGATTATCCGCCACGGCCGTCCCGTAAAAAATGTCATCCCCTACAAAGGCGATATGATACATCCCATCCTTGACCTCGGGGGACTCCCATGTGAAACTGACATCCTCATCCTTTCCCCCGCATGCTGAAAGCATGCAGATTCCCAATACCACGGCCAACATAAGCGCCACGTACTTTTTGTATCGCTTCCTATTTTTCATCCTTTTCACCCCAACTCTCTTTCGTGGCATTCTCAGCCACAGAAATAAAACAAGTAACACTCACGTTTTGTCAACCTACAACTTACAACGCAAAACCAACTTGTACCAGGTCAATAGCCCCGTCAAGATCCACTCCGGTAAAGAAAAGCGCGTGTACGCCATTTTCCATGTCAACGCTTCCTTTCACCTCCGTCCATGCGTCCGTATCCACCGACAAGTCAATTTCACCCACAATGGCGGAAGTGTCGTTTTCCAAAGCCGCCTTCGGCTTGGTGCTCACTACGATTTTGCCGTTCGCCTTGCCGCGGACGTTTAAAATCATCGTGCCTACATTTTTACAATCAAAATATTTAAACCCAATCACGCTCTTGTCTTTAAAATTCTTTACATACTGCACGGGGAAGTTTTCATCTTCCTTCGCGCTCTTTGGATACGGCACGCAGTCCGGTACGACGTCCTTGGCATCCTGCGTCAAATACGGGAACCGATCGCCCATCGCCATTGGATGGGAAAACGTGGCTTTCCCTCCCTGCGTCAAATGGCAACAGATATTTGCCGGATACATGCCTTCGGCCAGAAGAGGCCCGTCGTTTAATCCGCACGACG
>CATLEQ010000474.1 GCA_949915905.1 uncultured Lachnospiraceae bacterium
ATCGAAGAAGTCATTGACGATGTCCTGGTCAATAAGGCCAGAAAAGAAGAGAGCACGGAGAAAGCCGACCGCTATCTGACGGACATGTGGCTGGGATTGCCAATATTTCTGGGAATTATGGCCTTGGTATTCTTTCTTACGTTTACGGTGGGAGACTGGTTAAAGGGATATTTCGAAATCGTGTTGGAAATGATTTCGCAGGGGGCGCAGACTTTGCTTGAGACATGGCATGTCAGTCCGATGTTGCAGTCCTTGATTGTAGATGGCATTATTTCGGGAGTGGGCGGCATCCTGACATTTCTTCCCAATATTTTCATCTTGTTCTTGGCTCTGGCGTTTTTGGAGGACAGTGGTTACATGGCGAGGGTGGCTTATATCATGGACGACCTTATGAGTAGCATTGGCTTGTCCGGGCGGGCTTTTTTACCGATGCTTCTGGGATTTGGCTGTTCGGTTCCGGCCATCATGGCCTCTCGGGCGTTAGAGCATCCGAAGGACAGGCTGAAAACGATTCTGATTACCCCGTTCATGTCGTGCAGCGCGAGGCTGCCGATTTACGTGCTGTTTTCCTCCATGTTTTTTGGAAAGTACGCGATGCTGGCATGTTACTCCATGTATTTGCTCGGCATCGTCGTGGCGGTGGCGACGGCTTTCGTTCTTTCCAAGATAGACGGCAGCAAGGCGGAGCACGCGCTTCTGATAGAGTTGCCGGAGTATAAGGCTCCTAACGCGAGGACGATTGCCATTTATGTGTGGAATAAGGTGAAAGACTACCTTACAAAGGCGGGAACGGTGATTTTTGTGGCATCGATTATCATGTGGGTGGTGCTGAACTTCGGGCCGCAGGGATATGTGACGGATATCAGTCAGAGCTTCGGTTCCCTGATTGGAAAGGCGGCGGTGCCGCTGTTTGCCCCGGTCGGGCTGGGATACTGGCAGATTATTGTCGCTTTGATTGCGGGAATTGCGGCGAAAGAGGTCGTGGTATCTAGCTGCGGCGTGCTGTTTGGCGTGCAGAATATCACGACGGCGGGCGGAATGGGCAGTTTGGCGGCATTGCTCGGCACGATGGGGTTTGGGATTGCCAATGCCTACGCATTGATGACGTTCTGCCTGCTGTACGTGCCGTGCACGGCGACGATAGCCACGATACACCGCGAGGTCGGCAGCGCGAAGAAGGCAGCGGCGATTATCTTGTACCAGTTGGCCACGGCGTGGGTGGTAAGCTTTGTGATGTACCACCTGGTGGGCTTGTTCGTGTAAACTTTGCGGGGGTGTACAATGGCATCGATATGCGGACAATGTGTTGTCGTCCATGCACCGATGCCATTTTAGTTGTCGTATAGGACTTCCTTTAGATAGAATCCATGGGGGGCACAAGGGATGCCGGGCTTTTCCTGGCATGCAAATATGCGTTCGATGCAGTTGGGGGTGCGTGTCCTAAGTCCGATTTCAAGAAGTGTCCCGACAATGTGGCGGGGCATCTGGTATAAAAAGCGGTTTACGGTCAGGCTGATGCGGATTTCGCAAGGGAAATCCATATCCGGCATGGCCGTGATTTTATGATCGTGGGCGTAGGCCGCGAATCGTAACGATAATTCCCGTTCCGTGCTCTTTTTTTTCCTGGCCTTTCCAGATGAAAAGGGAAGAAAGTCGTGTGTTCCCTTCAAAATCTCTGCGGCATTCTCCATTGCGGTGACATCGAGCGGTTTTGCGACGTGGAGCGCGTACTTGCGCAAAAACGGATCCATCACCGGCGCGTTTACAATTCGGCACTCATAGGTTTCGGCGCGGGCGTTCAAACCGGCGTGAAAACGTTCCGGTACTTCCGTGACGGAGCGGACGCAGATATCTTGTGGAAGATAATGGTTTAAGGAGCGGAAAAGTTCGTCAGTAGAAAACGGGCAAGAGGTATGGAAATTGACAGTTTGTGCGAGGGCGTGCACGCCGGGGTCCGTCTTCGCGCCGCAGAATAACTCGACTTGCTCTTCCGTCAGGCGGTTCAAGGTGTCTGCCAGTTTGGCCGAAACCGTGTTTTGTGGCGCGGTTTTTTCCGTTCCGTTTTCACCATTGCTTTTTGCGGTTACTTTTGTTTGCGGTTTGGAAAATCCTTGATAGCGGGTGCCGTCATAGGATAGGATCAATTTTAAATTACGCATGAGTAAACAACTCCTTTGATGAGATTATGCGACAAAAACATGAAATAGGATATTGCTATCTACACTTTTTTACGATATAATAAAATTCATTATAACCATGAGGGAA
>CATLEQ010000475.1 GCA_949915905.1 uncultured Lachnospiraceae bacterium
CATTGTCATTCCGTTTATTTTTGACAAGGCGGGTTTTTTTTCCGCGGGCATCGTGGCGGCCGTCATTTGCTTTGTGGCAATGAGCCTCGTCACGGTTTTTTGCAAGGAAAAATATTATGTCAAGGTGGAGGCGCAGAAGGAGTCGACGCTTAGGGAAACCTGGACTTATTTGCGGGGGAATAAATATCTGTTTTTGTATTACGGCTATCGGCTGGTGTCCGGCATCGTGTCCGTGTCCATGCTCTCCTACATGGCAAAATATTGTCTGGGGGACGTGACGGCGGTTTCCATGATTGCCATTTATTCGATGCCGATGATTATTATCGTTTATATCTGTTCTCCGTTTCTTTTGAAGAAATTTGACAAGATTGTCATTTACCGCGTATCCGTCATTTTGACGGCGGCGATGTACGGTATTACATACTTGATTGGATTTGGAAATAAGACGTTGGTGCTTCTTTCGATGGCCGTGATTGCGGCGTTGGCGATTATGCCGTCCATCATTATGGGGGCGTTGCCGCAGGATTGCATCGAATACGGGACGTTTAAGACCGGCGTGCGAAAGGAAGGAATCACGTTTGCCCTTCAAAGCTTCATTGCCAAAGTGACGGCCGCCTTTGCGGCCGCGAATGCCTCCCTGATTTTTCATTTTATCCACTATGACGGTTCTTTGGAGGTACAGCCGCCGCAGACGGTTTCCGTCATCTGGAATTGCAGCATGCTGATTCCCATGGCGGGAATGCTGCTCGGACTGGCATTTTTATTCGCCTACAATCTGCGGGACGCGGACGTGCAGCTTATGAGCGATGCCAACGAAGGAAAGATTACAAGGGAAGAGGCCTTGGAGAAAATGTCGCAAAAATATGACATGGAGGAGAAGAAATGATGGTAGTTTTGCTTGTGATACTGGGAATTGTTATCTTTTTCGTGGCGGCGGCTTTCCTATATTTTGTTTGTTCCCCGATGCCGGTGGTGCGTTTGCTTCGGCGCGGCATGGAGGACGATTTGAGTTACCCGGGCGATTACGATTCGGTGAAGGAACAAGTGGAGATTTATAAGGATTTGGAGTATCCTTCTCAATATGGAAACCATACATACGATTTATATTTGCCGAAAAAAGAGGGAAAACATCCACTCATCTTGTGGGTGCACGGCGGGGCGTTCGTGGCGGGAGACAAGGCGGGTGTGGAGAATTGGGGCGTGATGCTGGCGGGACAAGGTTACGCCGTCGCCGCCATGAATTACTGTCTGGCACCGGAGGCTGCCTATCCGGCCCAGATTCGGCAGATTTGCGAGGCACTGACGGCGGTTGCATCGGGTGCGGGAACAACCGTGCAACATGGCAATCGAATTGACTTGGGAAATGTAGCGGTCGCGGGTGATTCCGCCGGTGCCTACATGGCGGCGCAGTTCTCCGTCGCCCACGCCAATCCCGTGCTGGCTGGGCAAATCGGTGTTGCGTCGCCGCTTGAAAAAAATGCGCTCAAATGCGCCCTGCTTTTTTGCGGACCGTATGATGTGAAAAGAATGTTTAACGTAGAAGACAAGAAGCTTCGGCTATTTATCAGCAGGATTGGATGGAGCTTTCTGGGAAAGAAAAATTGGAGCAGGGCACCATTGATTTCCACGGTCACGCCGATGGAGTTCGTGACGGGGCAGACGGTTCCGTGCTACATCACGGATGGAAATACCATGTCTTTCGAGCCGCAGGGAAGGGCGCTGGGCGAGGCATTGCGAAAGAACGGCGTGAAAGTAAAAGAACGCTATTTTGCCCGGGAAGAGTACGGCGAAGTTTCCCATGAATACCAGATGAAACTGGAGACGGAGAACGCGATGCATTGTTTTGAGGACGTGGTGGAATTTTTGGGAGAATGTATGTAAAATTGCCAACGAAAGATTTTGCAGGGAGCAATAGAAATCTGTTCCCTGCTTTTTGTTCATTATTTTGCATCATTCATTTAAAACGCCGCCGGTTTATTTTGTCTCCGATATTCGGATGGTGACATTCCCTCAAACTTGCGGAACGTGACACCAAAATGGCTCTGGCTGTCGAAGCAGAGATAGCTTGCGATTTCTGAAAGGGGGCAGTCCGAGTATTTCAGCATGTTTTTGGATGCCTCGACGCGGCTCTGTAAAATATAAGATTTTAAGGTTTGCCCTTCCGTCTTGCGGAAAAGGTCGCCTAAGTATTTGGCGGAAATGCCTACGTAGTCTGCCAGTTCCTGCATGTTG
>CATLEQ010000476.1 GCA_949915905.1 uncultured Lachnospiraceae bacterium
CTTCCCTCGGGGTTCGTTGCGAGGACATGGTTTTTTCTCAGCAGACACATACGACCAACGTGCGCGTGGTGACGGAAGCAGACAAGGGCATGGGGATTATGTGTCCGCGGGATTTCACGGACGTGGATGGCCTGGTGACGAATGTACCGGGAATCTGTCTGGTAACTTTTTTTGCGGATTGTGTGCCTTTATATTTTGTCGACCCCGTAAAGCGGGTAATCGGCTTGAGCCATTCGGGCTGGCGCGGTACGGTGGGAAAGATGGGCAAGGTGACGGTGGAGCGGATGCAGGGTGCGTTCGGGTGCGAACCGAAGGACATCCTGGCGGCGGTAGGCCCTTCGGTTTGTCAGGACTGCTATGAGGTGAGCGAGGACGTGATAGAACGTTTTCGGGAAAACTTTGCATCTTCGTGCCAGGAACAGTTATATTATCGGAAAGAAAACGGAAAATACCAGCTTAACCTTTGGAAAGCGAATGAACTGGTGTTTTTGGAGGCGGGAATTTTGCCGGAACATATGGCGATAACGAATTTATGTACACATTGTAATCATAGAATATTATATTCCCATCGGGCGATGGGGAACGAGAGGGGAAATCTGGCGGCATTTTTGGCTTTGATGTAAGGAACTGTGAAGATTTATTTCCGCGAGCAACGAGCCAAAGTCATGCTTGCATGACCTTGGCGACTGCCGCGAGGGTGAAATACCCCGCAGCTTGCTGCGTATTCAAGCTATGATGCCCCGTAGCTTGCTGCGGGGTATTTCACTTCTTAACAATTCCGAAGGAGGTGCGTATGGGGGAAGAAATAAAGGAAGTGGCGATTGATTCCGCAATGGAGACGGCGAATGACATCAGTCAGGAGGTTTCGGCATTTTCCGAATATGTCCGGGCGCATATCCCGAATTTGATTCAATTCGGGATTCGCGTGTTGATTGCCATCGTGATTTTTCTTATGGGGCGTGTGTTTATCCGGTGGTTTCGGAAGCGGATGAAGAAGTTTTTGGAGCATACCAACGCGGATACGGGAGTGACGCAATTTACCGATTCCATTTTGAAAGTTGGATTATATATCATGCTTGTGTTGTTCCTCTTGTCCAGCCTGGGCGTGGAACTTTCTTCGTTTACCGCCTTGTTTGCCGGTGCCGGAGTCGGCGTGACGATGGCACTTCAGGGAACGTTGTCCAATTTTGCCGGCGGGGTTTTGATTTTGATGCTGAAGCCGTTCAAAGTTGGGGATTATATTATCGAGGATACGAACAAGGACGAAGGGACGGTAAAGGAAATCAAGATTTTTTATACCAAGTTAAATACCGTGGATAATAAGACGATTGTCATTCCGAACGGGATGCTGACCAATAACAGCTTGACGAATGTCACGGCGAAGAACGAGAGGCAGCTCGACCTGCGGGTTTCCATTTCCTATGGGGCGGATTTGAGGAAGGCGAAGCTTTTGCTGGAAGGAATGTTGCTTGGGAACACGTATATCATGACGGATGAGGCGGATTGGAGCGTGTTCGTGGATTCGCTGGGAGAAAGCGCGGTGGTGCTTGGCGTGCGTGCGTGGGTTCGGACGGAGGATTACTGGCCGGTGCGCTGGGAGTTGCTGGAGCGGATTAAGCTGACCTTCGACGAGGAGGGCATTGAGATTCCTTACCCGCAGTTGACGGTGCATGTGAAAGAAGAGAACGGGGACTAAGTGTTCATAACGAACCGTTTGGTAAGTTCGGAAGAAGCTCGCTAACAACGATGGCATGTATCGCACGTAAGTGTCCAAAGGACGGATGCTCATGTGCTCATAAGGAGGTACTTAAGATGGCGGAATTGATCAGAAAATCCATGCTGAGTGGGATATTGGTGGGCGTCGGCACGGTGATTAACACACTCGCGCCTGATAAAACGGTCGGTGCATTGTTATTTAGTTTCGCGCTTCTGACTATCATCCATTTGCAACTGCCGTTGTATACCGGGCGGATTGGGTTTGTCGGGCAGACAAAAGCCAGTCGGCTGGCCGTCATGCTGGGATGCAATTTTGTCGGCGCGATGTTGCCCCCGGTGCTCGTGGCGGCGGTGCGAAATGATTTTTATGAGTTGTTTTCGGCCGCGGCAGAGGGGAAATTTGGCAAAGGCTATGTTTCCATGTTCGTATTGGGAGTTTTATGCGGCGTGATGATGTTTGTCGCCGTGTATACGAAGAAAGA
>CATLEQ010000477.1 GCA_949915905.1 uncultured Lachnospiraceae bacterium
AACCTTGGCGATAATTCCCACGGTATCCTTTCCTAACACGGTCACAATACATTTCTTCATCGTTTCTTCCTCCTATACTTCCAAAATCTCTGACACTTCGTCCCGCTTTGCCACGAACATATGTAAATCCTCACCCTTGAACTCGTTATCTCCCAACGTCACCTCAAGCTTCACCGTCTCATACGCGAGCCGGGCATAATTATTCTCCTTACTCAAATGTCCAAGGACGATATGCTTTAGATTCCCATGCAGTATATCACAAAGCAGCCGTCCTGACAATTCATTTGACAAATGTCCTCGATTTCCCAAAATTCTCTGCTTAAGCGGATAAGGGTAAGACCCAACTTCCAACATATGTACGTCGTGGTTCGCCTCCAAAAGCAACGCGTCCAGATTTTTCAAATGCTCCACGATATAATCGTCATACATTCCCAAATCCGTCGCCACCGCCATCGCCCGCCGATTGCTCTCAAACCGATAACCGCACGGTTCATTCGCGTCATGTGAAATGGCAAACGGTTGGATTTCAATATCTCCCAGGGTAAACGGTTTGTCCGTCTCAATTGGATGCAACAGCCCCGGCGGGAGCTTTCCCAGCGTACGGCAGCTCTCAATCCCTTCCATCGTGCCTGCCGTGGCATAAATGGGCACCTCGTATTTTCTGCTAAACACACCCAACCCTTGAATGTGGTCGGAATGCTCATGCGTCACCAGAATGCCGTCAAGCTCCTCCCCTTTGATTTCCAGTGCATGAAGCCCTTCCTCGACCCGCTTCCGACTGATTCCCGTATCCACCAGAAGGTGCGTGTGGTCACTTCCCACGTAAATACAATTGCCGCTGCTCCCGCTGGCAATACTGCACATTCTCATTGTTTTCCTTCCTCACTTCTTTTGTTTTATCGTAAGGAACTGTCCGAAAATAACCTAAAACATCTTGCTTGTCTATTTCTTCGCAATCTGTTTAGGTTATTTCCTTACACTTCCTAACACGTCGGCAATCTGCCGCTTTGTCTCTTCCAATGTCCCGCTATTGTCTATCACGACCTGACAGGTTCTGCGAAACGTCTCTTCATCCGGCTGCGAGGCCATCATGCGCTCCGTCCGTTCCCTGGTATAACCGCGCGAGACCAGCAGTCTTTCTTCCCGCACCGCCCGCTTTGCATAAATATACCACATCTCGTCGCAGATTTGCTCGTATCCGTTTCCCGGCAGCAAGGCCGCCTCAATGACATACAGAGACTCTTTTTCTTGCCTTTTTGCGGCAATGTCTTCCTCCACCCACCGTTTTACCGCCGGATGGACGATGGCGTTAAGCGTCTGCAATTTTTCCTGATCGGTAAACACCACTTGCCCCAGTTTTGCCCGGTCAAGCTCTCCGTCCGCCCCGACCACGCCCGCGCCAAAGCATTTTACAATCTGATTAAAACAATCCTCCCCGCTTTTCTGCAGCCGTTTCGCCACCTCGTCAAGCTGGACGATTGTCGCGCCGTATTCGATTTCCAGCCACTCTAACACCTGACTTTTCCCGCTGCCGACCCCGCCGGTGATTCCCAAAACCTTCATCTCGTCATTTCGCCTCGTACCATGTATTTCCCACATGCATGTCCACGATAAGCGGCACTTTCAAGTCCGCCGCCTTTTCCATCTGTTCCTTCAAAATGCTTTCGACTTCCTCCAGTTCCTCCTCATACGCCTCAATCAGCAGTTCGTCGTGCACTTGCAAAATTAACTTCGACCGCAGATTTCGCCTGGTCAATTCCTCGTTTACCCCGATCATGGCAATCTTGATAATGTCTGCAGCCGTACCCTGGATCGGAGAGTTCATCGCCACCCGTTCCCCGAAAGACCGTTGCATGAAGTTGGAAGAAGACAGCTCCGGTATGGGTCTGCGCCTGCCGAACAGGGTGGTTACATACCCTTTATCCCTGGCCTCCGTCACCAGTCCGTCCAGGAATTCCTTCACCTTGGGATAGGTGGCAAAATACTGCTCAATATACGTAGCAGCCTCCTTTGGCGTGATGCTCAGATCCTGACTGAGCCCGAAAGAACTGATCCCATAGACAATGCCAAAGTTCACAGCCTTGGCATTGCGCCGCTGCAGGTCCGTGACTTCTGCAAACGGCGTATGGAATACTTTGGAAGCCGTGATCCGATGGATATCCTGATCCATATGGTAGGCCTCAATGAGCTGT
>CATLEQ010000478.1 GCA_949915905.1 uncultured Lachnospiraceae bacterium
ATGGCATCATCTGTTGTATTGGGCGGCTGCTCAAATGACAAGAATGAAGGCGGGTCTGCGACGGACAATGAGCTTTCAAAAAACCCGGTCGAAGGGGGAAGTATCACGGTAGGTATTTCCCAGGATGTAGACGGTCTTGACCCACACATGGCGGAGTCGGCAGGAACAAGGGAGGTTTTATTTAACATTTACGAAGGTCTGGTGAAGCCGGACAGTGACGGCGTGTTACAAGATGCCGTCGCGAGTGACCACGGCGTGTCGGAGGACGCGAAGGTGTACACCTTCACTTTGCGCGAGGGCGTGAAGTTCCACGATGGCAGCGAGGTTACCGCGGAAGATGTAAAATATTCGATTGAACGTTGCGCTGATACGTCAAACGGGGGACCGTTGGTATCAGCGTATTCTATTATTGAGAGCGTGAATGTTCTTGACGAGAATACGGTGGAAATTCGGCTTTCCGAGCCGGACACGGAGTTTTTGTTCAATATGACGACCGCCATCATTCCGAAGGACAGCGCGGAAACGATTGATGCCGATCCGATTGGAACGGGGCCGTTTGCCTATGCGTCCCGCAGCGAGGGCGACAGTATCACGTTGAAGAAAAACGAGGAATACTGGGGCGAGAAGGCGCATTTGGACGAGGTGGTTTTCAAGGTGGTGGCCGATGCCGACATGCTGGTGAGCTACTTAAAGGGCGGCTCGCTTGACATGGTGATGCGGCTGACCAATGCCCAGGCGGCGGAGCTGACCGAAGGCTTCCATATTGAAGAGGGCACGATGAACCTGGTGCAGGCATTGTATTTGAATAACGCGGTAGAGCCGTTAAACAATGAAAAAGTGCGGCAGGCACTCTGCTATGCAATTAACCCGGATGAAATCATGGACATGATGAATGACGGGAAAGGCGTGCGTATCGGAACTCATATGCTGCCGGGCTACAAGGCATATTACAATGATGAATTGACAAATTATTATAGCCAGGATTACGAAAAGGCGAAGGAACTTTTGAAAGAAGCAGGGTATGAGGACGGCTTTGACTTGGAAATCACGGTCAGCGCGGCGGATCAGCCGCATGTGGATACCGCGCAGGTGATCCGCGAGCAGTTGAAAAACATTGGCGTCAACGTGACAATTAATCCGGTAGAATGGGAATACTGGTTGGAAGAGGTTTATGGAAACCGGAACTTTGAGTCGACCGTCGTCGGGGTGGATGCCAAGACGTTGTCCGCGCGTTCTTTGCTGGATCGGTTTCAATCGGACGGCGGCAGCAACTTTATCAATTTCAGCGACGGTGAATATGACGAGGTGCTTTCCCGGGCGATTGCCTCGATGGACGAGAAAGAGCAGACGGAGTGCTACATGAAGCTGCAGGAAATTCTGACGGAAAAGGCGGCGAGCGTTTATATTCAGGACTTGGCCAGCTTGGTGGCCATTCGTGATGATTTTGAAGGTTACGAATTTTACCCGTTGTACGTGCAGGACATGGCTAAAATATATCGGGTGGAATAAGACCAAAGGGAAACTCCGATGCTACTAGGCTCGAAAATACCTCGCCAAGGAGCACGGAGTACATTCGCACGTAAGTGCCCAAAATACGGGCACTAAGTGCTCATAGTAGGAGGTAAGCATGAAATACGTTACTAAAAAAATATTAGGTCTTATAATCACATTATTAATTGTCAGCATGCTTACCTTTTTTGCGTTTGAACTGATTCCGGGCGACCCGGCCAGGTCAATTCTCGGCACGGACGGGACTCCGGAACAGGTTCAGGCACTGCGGGAGGAGATGGGCCTAAACCGTCCCCTGCCGCAGCGTTACGGAGAATGGGTGTTCAATTTTCTACACGGGGACATGGGAAATTCCTACTACTATCAAAAGTCGGTGCAGGACTTGATTGGAGATCGGATTCCCATTACCGTGACTATGACGCTTCTGTCATTTTCCATGATTTTGCTACTGTCGGTGGCGGTCAGCATTTTTAGCGTGCGTTATGCAAATCGGTTGTTCGACCGCATTTTTCTGATTGTGGATCAGGTTACGATGTCGGTTCCGCCGTTTTTTATCGGAATTATTTTCACCGCCGTGTTTGGCCTTGCGTTCCACTGGTTTACGCCGGGGGGGTATGTGTCTTATGAAGAGGACATGGGAGGCTTTATCGGTTATCTTATTTTGCCCTCGCTTGCC
>CATLEQ010000479.1 GCA_949915905.1 uncultured Lachnospiraceae bacterium
TTTCATCCTGCATCGCGGCCGCGAAATCACTTAACAGCGTCTTCAACCCCGATAATGTCAGTCCTTCCGAATCCCCCAGTAAAACCGCTCCGCCTACTTCCATCTCATTTTCCGTTATCGTTCCCGTTTTATCCACACACAGAACGTCTACCCGTGCCAGCGTCTCAATGCACTTCATGTCATGCACGAGCACCTTTTTCGAAGCCAGCCGCATGACGCTGACCACCAGCGCGACACTGGCCAGCAAATATAAGCCCTCCGGAATCATGCCCACCACGGCCGCTACCATGGAAACAATGCTGTCGCCAAAAGGCATGTCCAACAGAAAGAATTGCTGCGCAAAGAGGGCTATGCCAATCGGCAGGATTAAAATTCCGATGATTCCCACCAGCTTGTCAAGAACACGAAGCATTTCCGACTGTTCCTCATGCTTCATCATTTTGGCTTCCTGAGTCAGCCCCGATATGTACGAATCCCTCCCGACCTTTTCCAGTCTGGCAAAACAGCTCCCGACCGTGACGAAGCTGCCCGACATCAAAACGTCGCCGACTCCCTTCGATACCTCGTCCGCCTCGCCGGTCAGCAAAGATTCATTGACGGAAACCTCCCCTTGAAGTACCACCGCGTCGGCACAGATTTGATTTCCTGCCTGAAATAAGACAACGTCGTCCAAAACCAGGTTTTCCGCCAAAACCTCTTGTCGTTTCCCATCCCGGATTGCAACCGCCTTCGGGGCGTTTAACATGGACAACTTGTCCAACGCTTTCTTCGCCCGTATTTCCTGCACGATTCCAATCAACAAATTTGCCACCACGACCGGCAGAAACGTAAGGTTCCGAAAAGATCCGGACAAAATGACGAGCACGGCCAATACGGCAAATACCAAGTTAAAATAGGTAAAAAGGTTGCTCTTTACAATTTCACGTACGGACTTTGAAGGGGAGGCCACCGCCTCGTTCGTCCAGCCCGCTTGTGCATAAGTCTCTACTTGATGTTGCGTCAGGCCGGTTTCCACGTCCGACCGACAACGCTCGACAGGGCGACGCTCCATCGTTTCAGCCACTTCTATTTTCTTCTTCATAAGCCCTTCCTGACACTCCTAAACTTGTTTCATCGTTTGCTATGCTTCCAGGATTTTCATAAATTCTTCACCAGTGATGGTTTCCTTTTCATACAAGAATGAAGAAAGCTCGTCCAGCTTCTGCCGGTTTTCCATAAGAATATTCACCGCCTTTTCATGCTGCCTTTTTACCAGTTCCACCACCTGCTTGTCAATCTGCGCCTGCGTCTGGGCGGAACACGCCAGCGAGGTGTCGCCGCCCAGGTATTGATTCGTCATCGTCTCCATTGCCACCATGTCAAAATCATCACTCATGCCATACCTTGTAATCATGGCCCGGGCAAGTTTGGTCGCTTGTTCAATGTCATTGGACGCTCCCGTAGTAATCATTCCAAATACCACTTCCTCTGCCGCCCTGCCTCCCGTATAAGTGGCGATCTTATTTTCGATTTCTTCCTTGTTCATCAAATAGTGGTCGCCTTCCTCCACCTGCATCGTATATCCCAGCGCACCCGACGTCCTGGGAATGATCGTAATCTTCTGTACGGGCGCGGAATGATTTTGCATCGCCGCCACCAATGCATGCCCGATTTCATGATATGCCACGATTCGTTTCTCCTCGTCCGTAAGGATCGCGTTCTTCTTCTGGTATCCCGCGATTACCACCTCGATACTTTCTTCCAAATCCGCCTGCGTCGCATAGCTCCTTCCATCGCGTACCGCCCTAAGCGCCGCCTCATTGACAATGTTCGCAAGCTCCGCGCCGGACGTGCCGGAAGCCATGCGCGCTATCTTCGCAAAATCCACGTCCTCTCCAACCTTTATTTTCTTCGCATGGACTTTCAGAATCGCTTCCCTGCCTTTCAAATCCGGCAGTTCCACCGGAACCCGTCTGTCAAACCGTCCCGGACGCAGCAGTGCGGGATCTAACGACTCCGGCCGATTCGTGGCGGCCAGGATAATAACCCCGTTATTTCCCTCAAATCCATCCATCTCCGTCAATAATTGGTTCAAAGTCTGTTCCCGCTCGTCATTGCCGCCCATCTGCCCGTCACGCTTCTTTCCTATGGCATCGATTTCGTCAATAAATACGATACAAGGAGCCTTTTCT
>CATLEQ010000480.1 GCA_949915905.1 uncultured Lachnospiraceae bacterium
CGGCCGCGAATTGTAACGGCATCCAGCCATTTAAAATTGCCTGCGGCAATGGGCTGGATGCCCATCGACACCGTCACTTTGCCGGACGGCAGCCGTGCGGCGGAGCGCACGGCTCCGTGAACAGTACACCCCGCTCATAAAAATATACGCAGGTTCCCGTCCCTTCTTTTGATTCCACGACAAGGACATGTCCCAGCTTATCACAGACTTTTTTGCAAAGATAAAGGCCGATTCCCGTCGACTTTTTATCCTGCCGGCCATTAAAGCCCGTAAATCCTTTTTCAAAGATGCGTGGCAAGTCTTCTGCCGAAATTCCAATCCCATTATCCTGAATAACCAGACGCCTTTCTCCCTCGCCCTCCTGGTAAATCACAATCTTCCCGCCCCTGGGCGTGTATTTCAATGCGTTTGACAATACTTGTTCCAACACGAAGAGCAGCCACTTTTCATCCGTCAGTACCTGACTTCGACATTCCCGGTAATCCAGATGAATCTGTTTCGAAATAAACAGCGAGGAGTACTTTTTTACCGCCTGCTTTATGATAGAATCCAGCGAATATTCCTTCAAAAGCAAGTCATGCCCCATCCCTTCGGCCCGCAAATAGGAAAGCACCATCTCCACATACCGCTCCGTCTTAAATAACTCCATTTTCATCTCACGAAAAAGCTTTTCCGATTCTTCCGCCGCTTGCTCTCTGACAAAAGACTCTTTCTCCAATTCCCCGTTTCCCACAAGCAATATCGTCTCTTCCAATGACTGCGTCAATATGTGCATCGCCGCAATCGGCGTTTTGATTTGATGCGCCCAGAGACCGTAGTAATCCATCATTTCCTGCCGACTGATACGTGTTTCATTTTCCATCTGCCCTATCAGAGTGGAAAGCTGTTTTAATTTTTCCTCGTACATCCGCTCCAAATCGGTCGACGCGGTTGGAAATTCTTTGAATTCATTCGGCAATGCCCCCAAGGCCTGCCTCGCCTTTTGTAAGCGTCCAATATGTCGAAAAAAACAAATGGCAAACACAAGCAATATGAAACACACCGACAAACCCGCGGCATACAAAATTGCATCCTCCAGCACGCCATACAAATAAAGAACCAATGTAAAAATGCCGACAATGCAACCATATAATGCAAGATGCCAGACGGCTCCCTTCAGCCAAATCGCATGTTTCATCTGAAACGTTTTCAAATATGGAGTTTGCTTTTTTTTATTCAAAAGTTCCTCACTCATGACAGCAAATACCCGATTCCCTTCTTTGTTTTGATTCGGTCGCACGCGCCGATTTCCTCCAATTTCCGGCGCAGGCGCGTCATATTTACCGTCAGAGTGTTATCATCCACGAACTCGTCGCTTTCCCACAGCCGTTCCATAATCTGTTCCCGCTTCACGATCCCGCCCTCTTGCTCCATCAACATCTGCAGGATTTTAAACTCATTTTTCGTCAGGTCGATTCTTTTCCCCTCATGCTCCACGGTAGCATCATCCAAATGCAAAGTCACGCCCCGGCACTCTTGGCTATTTCTGCCTCCTGAGAATTCATAGCTCCTACGCAAAAGTGCCTGTATCTTTGCCGTCAAAACGTTCAAATCAAACGGTTTCTCCACAAAATCATCCCCACCCATGTTCACCGCCATCACGATGTTCATGTTGTCACAAGCGGAGGATAAAAACAGAATCGGCACGTCGTGCTCCTTTCGAATCTGCGTGCACCAGTAAAATCCATTATAATAGGGAAGGAGAATGTCCAGAATCACCAGGTGCGGCCGATACGTTGTAAATGTTTCCAGCACGCACTTAAAGTTCTCCACGCAAGCAACCTCGTAATCCCACTGCTGCAAATGCCTTTGCACCTGCGCCGCAATCACCGGGTCATCCTCCACCAATAAAATCTTATACATTACGTTCTCCTTCTTCTGCCATATGTCACACCCACCCCGTGAAAAGTAACAGGTAATCATTTTTAGTATAACGAATTCTTTTTCAAATTGCAATCCCACTTTAAGCATGATACAATGGTACAAATAGTTACTGGGA
>CATLEQ010000481.1 GCA_949915905.1 uncultured Lachnospiraceae bacterium
ATTAGAGGAAGCGTTGTATGGAGGTGAAAGCGAATGAAGTATGAATTTCCAGAGGATTTTTTATGGGGAACGGCGACGGCGGCGGCCCAGGTGGAGGGAGCGGCCTTTGAGGACGGGCGCGGGCCTTCCATTTGGGACGTGTTTAGCCGGATTCCAGGCAAGATAGCAAATGGGACGGTACCAGACGTGACGTGTGACCAGTACCATTTGTTTGAGAAAGATATTGAAATCATGAAAAACATGGGGATAAAGAGTTATCGGTTTTCGTTTTCGTGGTCGCGGATTTTGCCGGAAGGAACCGGTGAGGTGAACCCGGCGGGAATCGCCTATTATAAGAGGATGATTGCCTGCTTAAAGAAAAATGGAATCGTTCCCAATGCCACGATGTATCACTGGGATTTGCCGTACGCTTTGCAGATACAAGGCGGGTTTGGCAATCGCGAGGTCGTTCAGTGGTTTACCAATTATGCCAATATTTTGCTCGACAATTTCGGCGAAGACGTGGAACTGTGGGCGACTTTTAACGAACCAATCGCGGTTTACGTGGGACATGCCTATGGATTTTTCGCACCGGGTCTGAAAAATGAGAAATATGCCAGGCAATGCCTGCATAATCTTCTGGTATGTCATGGAGAGACGGTAAAGCTGTTTCGCAAGAAAAACCTAGAGCATGCAAAAATCGGAATCGTCGTGGACGTTTGGCCGCATTATCCGGCCAGGCCGGGAAATGTGGAGGACGAGGAAATTGCTTTTTATAATAATGAAATCGCAGGATATGGGATATTCCTGCATCCGTTGTTCTTGCATGGCTATTCTGAGGAACTGCTTGCCTATATGAAGGAGAAAGACATGACCCCGCAGATTTGTGAGGGGGATTTTGACACGATACATGAGCGTATCGATTTTTACGGATTGAATTTTTACAATGGTATTTATGACGATGCGGATGAGATAAAGCGCAAGGAGGAAATAGAGAAGGCGGGAGGCAATTACCAGAACAAGCCGGAGGCGCACCCGGAAGCCCTCTATCAAGTGCTCCACATGTTAGTGGAAAAATACAAGGTGGACGTTCCGATTTACATCACGGAGAATGGATTGCCGCAGGATGATTCGCCGGACGTGGAGAAATTGTTGGACGACCAGGAGCGGATTGATTGTTTGGAGCAGATTTTAACGTGGCTTCACAAGGCGATGGCAGATGGTATTTTGGTTAAGGGATATTACGTCTGGTCACTGTTGGACAACTTCGAGTGGTCTGGCGGATATACGTTCCGTTTCGGTATGCATTATACGGATTATGAGACATTAGAGCGGATTCCTAAGAAAAGCGCGGGATGGTATCGTGACGTGATAAAGGACCATGGGTTTACACGGTAGCCGTGATTTGAAATTATTTGGTCGGATTTTTGGCAAAGCAAGTCGCTTTTGTGGGAGGAAAATCAAGGAAAAACATTTATGATGGTACCAGGTGTAAAGAGCCATGCATTTCATGTCCGCATGAAAAAATATGACTTTGGAATCCTGGTATCATTATTGATAAGCGGAAGATGGATTTTGGTGGGAATGATTAGGAGGAGAAAAAATGTTACATGAGAAAATCAAGCTTTACGAAGACCGCGAGGACGTGACGTTGACGACGTACGTGTTGGACGATTCCGTGGAGTTGCAAAACGGGAAGAAGCGGGGGGCGGTGTTGATCTGTCCCGGCGGCGCCTACCTTTATTGCTCGGATCGGGAGGGAGAGCCAATCGCGATGGCATTTTTGAACATGGGATACCATGTGTTCGTGCTTCGCTACGCGGTTTATAATGAAAACAAGGGACAAAACACGTTTGACCAAATTATCCCGGATTTGTCAAAGCCGTGGGAGGAAAAGGCGTGCAGGCATCCGCAGCCGATGCGTGACATCGGAAAGGCCATGGTCTGTATCAGCGAGCATGCCGATGAATGGCTGGTGGATGAGGACAATATCGCGCTTTGCGGGTTCTCGGCGGGGGCGCACAATTGTGCCATGTATTCGGTGTATTACAATAAG
>CATLEQ010000482.1 GCA_949915905.1 uncultured Lachnospiraceae bacterium
TCTTTACGGGATTGAATAATTTTAAGGTAAGAACCATTTCTGATTTGGATTTTGCGAGATATTTTGGTTTTACGGATGACGAGGTAAAAGAAATGCTTCGTTATTATGAAATCGAGCACGCATATGGGCAAATCAAGGAATGGTATGACGGCTATCATTTCGGTGACGTGGACGTGTACTGTCCCTGGGACGTGCTAAATCAATGCGATAAACTGCGGGCGTGGCCGGAGGCACCTATGGAGACGCACTGGGAAAATAGCAGCAGTAATGCCATCGTTCAGGACATTCTGGCAACGGCGACGGAAACGACCAAAAGCGAAATCGAGGCCCTGATTTCCGGTGAGGCGATTGAAAAAGTGTTGATTCCCGAACTGACTTATACCGACCTGGGAAGCCCGGATATGGATGTGCGTCAGACCTATTTGTGGAGCGTGCTTTTTGCCACCGGGTATCTGACGGATGCAAAGAGGCCGGAGGGAGAGGTGCACACGCTCGTGATTCCGAACAAGGAAGTACGAAGGATTTATGAAAAGCGGATTCGTTCCTGGTTTAAATTGAGCATCACAAGTGATACGACCCGGTGGCGGAAATTTTGTGATGCCGTGAAGTCGGGAGATGCCGCGAAAGTGCAGGAACTGTTTAATGAATTCATGTCCACGTCCATCAGCATCCGGGACACTTGCGTGAGAAAAGAAATGAAGGAAAACTTTTATCATGGAATGGTTTTAGGGTTGTTGCAGGCGGAGGGAAGCTGGGCCGTGAAGTCGAATGCGGAATCGGGAGTTGGATATGTTGACATCCGGCTGGAAATCCCCTCGACAAGGACGGGCTGCGTCATCGAGGTCAAGTATGCCGAGGATGGGGGATTTGAAGAAACCCTTGCCAATGCGATGGAGCAGATTGAGAAGAATGGATATGTCGAAGTGCTGAAACAAGACGGGATGAAGACAATCCATAAGTATGGAATCGCGTGCTATAAAAAGAATTGCAGGGTATCATATGGTTTGGAGAGGAATGAATAGAAAATCGAGCTACAAAGGAGCGGAGGTGTAATCGAATGGCAAGGAAGAAGAAGCTCCCGATCGGAATCGAATTTTTTGATAACTTTAAGCGGGATGATTTTTATTATGTGGATAAGACGGGGTTTATCCGTGATTTGATAGAGTTGCGCGGAAGCGTGAATTTGTTTACGAGGCCGCGGCGTTTTGGCAAGAGTCTGAACATGGACATGTTGAAAACCTTTTTTGAAATTGGCACGGATTCGTCTTTGTTCGACGGGTTGGAGATTTCAAAAGAAACGGCCATTTGCGAACGATACATGGGCAAATATCCCGTCGTCTCCATCAGTCTGAAAGGCGTGGAGGGAAGGGACTTCCAGACGGCCTATGGCATGCTTGGCATTACGATTAGCGCGGAGGCAAGACGTTTTCGTTTTCTTTTAGACAGCGACAAATTGACGACATTTGACAAAGAAGAACTGATTTGTTTGATGCGAGGCGACTTTGAGAAAAATATTAATCTTCATGATAGCCTGAAATTTTTGACGGAATTGCTTTTTTTACATTATGAAATACCGGTCATCGTCTTGATAGACGAGTATGACGTGCCTTTGGATAAAGCCTACCAAAAAGGGTATTATCCTGAGATGGTCGATTTGATTCGTTCCTTGTTTGGCCAGGTTCTCAAGACGAATAAAAATTTGTATTTTGCCGTTATTACAGGATGTCTGCGAATTGCGCGGGAGAGCATTTTTACGGGATTGAATAATTTTAAGGTAAGGACCATTTCCGATTTGGACTTTGCGAAGTATTTTGGTTTTACGGATGACGAGGTAAAAGAAATGCTTCGTTATTATGAAATCGAGCACGCATATGGGCAAATCAAGGAATGGTATGATGGCTATCATTTCGGCGACGTGGAGGTGTACTGTCCATGGGACGTGCTAAATCAATGTGACAAGCTGCGGGCGTGGCCGGAGGCACCCATGGAAACACACTGGGAAAACAGCAGCAGTAACGCCATCGTGCA
>CATLEQ010000483.1 GCA_949915905.1 uncultured Lachnospiraceae bacterium
GTCAAATGTCATGATATTGGCCACGCCCATCTCGTGCAATTCCGTCAAAGCAAGGGCACAATCCAACGACTCTCGCTTGCTTCTTTTGTGCTGGCGGCTCTCGTATAGGAAAGGCATGATGACGTTGATTCGCTTGGCCTTTCCGGTCGCGGCTGAAATAATTCGCTTTAAATCCTGATAGTGGTCGTCCGGCGACATATGGTTGACATGGCCGTTGACCGCGTAAGTCAGGCTGTAATTGCAGACATCCGTCATGATAAAAAGATCCGTGCCACGAATGCTTTCTTTTAAAATTCCTTTCGCCTCGCCGCTTCCAAAACGCGGGCAACGGCAACCGACAAGGTAGGAATCCGCCTGATAATTGGAATACAATGCGGAATCCGTGATTTCGTTTCCACTATTTTTACGAAAAGAAATGATATAGTCGTCCACCTTGCGCCCAAGTTCGATGCAACTTTCCATGGCAGCGATCTTTAAGGGGGCGTATGGCAGCATCTGTTCCATTAATTCAATGTTTGACATGCTATTTCTCCTAGAGCTAAGTAATGTAACGTGTTTTTTAGGCTATGGGCAGACCCTCAAAAAAACTTCACGGATATTATACCATGGTAAATTTGGAAATACAAGGACGAACTGATTGAACTTTCTTTTCTCCTCTTTCAAAGAAAAAGGAATAAGCCGTACTGCCGTAGCTGTCCTCCGGCTTATCCCTCGCCCCCTGATACCCAAAATAGATGCCTTCCCCCTACAGAATCAACCCACAGAAAAACCGGAATCTGTACATGCCTATTATTGTGTCTCTGTCAATCTCTTCACTGCCTCTTCCTTCGTTGACACAAAGAAAAAATCTTTCCCATGGTTCGACTCATAGATGAAATCTTTCAGCGGCTTACTTGTATAATGGGAATAATCCCCGTAAACAGCCACCTTCACATGATAATTCATAAACTTCTGGAGAATTTCGCCCGCCATGCCTGTACTAAGGATGAAAAAATCCTCACATACCGCATCCTTATCAATGACAATCCTCTCCGCACCTGTCTCATACTTCACAGTCATCGCCAGATCCAGAGCCGACTGCGTATCAACAATCACCATCTCGTCACTGGAAACGACTGCAATATCAATCTCGTTATCCTTCAAATGTTCAATATTCATAATGTCCTCCTTAACTCAAACCTGCAGTACAAATTCCAGTTGTAGATAGATTCTACAAGACGACACATAAATTGTCAAACACCGTTTTCGTCCAAATTCCTGACACCTCTTCTGCCGCCCCGGCAGGTTCAGCGTTTGCCGGCCGAAAAGACAGCCGCTTCCTTCACCCACCCCATCAACTCATCATCTATCTCCTCTGTCTCGGAAATCAGGACATGGTGTGTGAAACGTCCGGGGTACGGCTCCACCGCCGCATCTATGCGCGAAGACTGGACACGGCATCCAAGCCCGAAGGTCACAACAATATAAACCTCCGGCCTCTCCTTCGCTTTCCGTACCGGCAGAAAAGAAACAAAAGCAAAATTATGTCTGTTGGAAAAAGCAATCTGCGTTTTCTGCACTTTGACCTTCACGCCGTCCACCTCTGAAAAAACTTTTCCTTCAAAAGCCTCATACAGCATCAGTGCTTCCGGCTTCCCGTCAAAAAAATACAACACATTCTGATCCATTCTCTGCACCCATCAAATACTTTTCAGTCTTACGGATGGTTCCCCGTCTCATAGCACCACCTGGCAATATCGGAAATTTCATAAAAGACACAATTGGACAAGCGATACGCTTATCCAAAGAACACTCATGAATCCAACCGGTGCGTCACAACATCGTACTGATCTGCTTTGGCCGAAATCCTGCCTTTTCCAACTCGTCCAGTATCCGGTTCTTGTGCTCCGTCCCGAACGCCTCCATCGTGATTTTCAATTCCACCGCTGCATTTCGATTGGTGCTGACAAACTGATTATGCTCCAACTTGATGACATTTCCCTTTTCCTCCGCGATGCAGGCCGCCACCCGCTGCAATTCGCC
>CATLEQ010000484.1 GCA_949915905.1 uncultured Lachnospiraceae bacterium
TGTGCCACTTCTTCCTTATACAATATCCGCATCCGTCATGCTCACGAAGCCAACACTTGCATGCCTGCGTCATACTGCATAAGAAAAGGGTGGGTAGTGGGACTCGAACCCACGACATCCAGAACCTCAATCTGGCGCGCTAACCAACTGCACCATACCCACCATAACGAGCCTGGGGGGATTCGAACCCTCGACCTACGGCTTAGAAGGCCGTTGCTCTATCCAGCTGAGCTACAGACTCACAAGTATCTCCCCATCCGCCGCCTCTCATCGCGGCAGCAGGACTCTTTTATATTTCCTATCCAGATTTCTCTCGCCAACCGGCCTCCGGAACTCTGTCAAGGTATTGCTTTACGGCTTGTCTGCCGCAAAAGCGGGTGATGGGAATCGAACCCACGTATCCAGCTTGGAAGGCTGGTGTTCTACCATTGAACCACACCCGCATAATCGGAATCGGGGTGACAGGATTTGAACCTGCGACCTCCTGGTCCCAAACCAGGCGCTCTAGCCAAGCTGAGCCACACCCCGTCACTGCTCTAAAGTGCGTCTCAACCGTGACGCAAGGATTATTATATAATAGTCCTCGAGCAATGTCAACTATTTTTTTACATTTTTTGTTACTATTCACAGCCGTGTGAAGTGAAATAGTAATCATTTTTTAGTCCACGTAATGCTGCGTGCAGGTTATTTTTCCCGTATCGTCAATTTCCATCATCATATAACTGCCCTTCCCGTTCTCCTGCCTCGGATAGGCGATACTTCCCGGATTCAGCACGAGGATGCCGTCATCCTCCTCCAAATATGGCCGGTGCGTGTGTCCAAACATGACCACGTCCGCCCCGCGCGCCCTGCCGGCCTCCTTTATCTCTTCCGTCCCGATTGCAACAAAATAAGTATGGCCATGGGTGATGAATATTTTCTTTCCCTGAAGGAAAAACTCTTCCTCCCTCGGCAAGTCCGTATAAAAATCATTGTTTCCCCTAATCACGTGCTTCTCGCAATCCGCGACCGCGTCAATGTAGCGTTCTCCGCCTTCCACGTCACCAAGATGAATTAACACGTCAAACTCGCCGCATTCCTCCACCGCCTTTTTCAAATTTCCATGCCGTCCGTGTGTGTCACTTACAATCAATGCTCTCA
This sequence comes from uncultured Lachnospiraceae bacterium, assembly GCA_949915905.1. Lineage (GTDB taxonomy): Bacteria > Bacillota > Clostridia > Lachnospirales > Lachnospiraceae > Schaedlerella. The sequence goes on from CATLEQ010000484.1 coordinate 1,141, forward strand.
TTTATCGCTCTCTTCCTCTTCCATGTATCGTTCTAAAAGCCTGCGCATCGCACGGAGGGCGTTCCCCCTGTGGCTCAATTCATTTTTCTGTTCGGGCGGCATCTCCGCCGTCGTACAATCCGTTTCCGGGTAGTAAAAAATCGGGTCATATCCAAATCCGTTTTCGCCGATGATTTCATGGGCAATCCGCCCCTCTATCGTCCCCCGTACCGTCTTCACTTCCCCGTCGGGAAATACTGCCGCCACCGCGCAGACGAATCTCGCCGTCCGCTCCTCCTCCGGCACGCCTTCCAGCTTGTCCAGCAAAATGCGGTTCTTAATGTCATAGGAGGTATCTTCTCCCGCGAACCTGGCCGAGTAGATTCCCGGCGCCTTGTCCAGATAATCGATTTCCAAACCCGAATCGTCTGCCAGCACGATGTCATTCGGAAGCAGCCTCGATATGGCGCGCGCCTTAATTTCCGCGTTTTCCTCAAAGGACATCCCGTCCTCGACGATGTCCGCCTCCACGCCTGCCTCCTTCATCGAATATACAGGCATCGGCAGTTCTGACAAAATCATCCGGATTTCTTCCATTTTATTTTCATTTCCCGTGGCAAATATAATTCTTCTCTCCATGATCTCATTCTCCAATTTCTTTCGTGATTATGCTCACGGCAGATAAATTCTGCCGTCAGTCTTTCTATCCGCACCTTTAGAACGGTGCGGCGGCTTCGGTCCCATGAACTGGTAAAAATACGCCTTAATCATCCCGTTATATATCTTGCGGTTCTTGTCCGCCTTACGCCCAAAATAACGCTCCGCGTCCTCATAACTCGTAATCATGTAGGCCGACCAGTCGGAAAGTCTGCGAAAAGCCTCGCCAAACTCCCGA
>CATLEQ010000485.1 GCA_949915905.1 uncultured Lachnospiraceae bacterium
ATGGGGCGGATGCCGATCCCGTAAAGCGGTTGAAAGAGGAGTTCGAGCCACAAGGCATTCCGGTATTTGCCATTTCCGGCGTGTCGGGTCAGGGCATGAAAGAATTGCTTTACTATGTGAGCAATCAGTTAGAGCAGATGGATGCAGAGCCGGTTGTCTTCGCCCAGGAATATTTTCCGGAGGACGAGCTGATTTACGAGGAGCTTCCGTATTCCGTCACGGTGGAGGATGGCGTCTACGTCGTGGAAGGGTCGAAGATTGAAAAAATGTTGGGATACACCAATCTGGATTCCGAAAAGGGCTTTGCCTTTTTCCAGCGTTTCCTAAAAGAGAGCGGAATCCTTGAAGAATTGGAACAAAAAGGCATCAGTGAAGGCGACACGGTAAGAATGTACGGCCTTCAGTTTGACTATTATAAATAATCATGATTTCGGCATTTCACATGCCTTTCACAAAGGCGCGTGATTTGCCGCGATATCTAAACAGGAGTAAAAAAATGACATCGAAACAAAGGGCATATTTAAAAGGACTCGCCATGAACATCGAGTCCATTTTCCAGATTGGTCATTCCGGCATGACACCGGGACTGACCGCGGCAATCGCCGAGAGCTTGGACGCAAGGGAATTGATTAAAATCAACGTGTTACAAAACTGTCCGGATGACGCGAAAGAATTGGCACGTATCCTGGCAGAGCGCACCCATTCGCAGGTCGTACAAGTCATCGGGAAAAAGATTGTCTTGTACAAAGAGGGAAAAGAAGAGAAGAAGAAAATCATATTGCCATAGGGGAATGCACATGAAAATCGGAATTATCGGCGGGACTTTCAACCCCATCCATATCGGACATTTGTTGCTTGCCCAATTTGCATATGAGGACTATGGATTGGAAGAAATCTGGTTCCTTCCCAATGGAAATCCGCCCCACAAGCAAATCGAGGACGAGACGGAGGAGGCGCTTTCGCACCGTATCGAGATGGTGCGCAGGGCAATTTCGGACGTACCATATTTTAAGCTTTGCCTGCACGAAGCGGACAGCAGAAGTCATTCCTACACGTATCAGACGTTACGGAAATTTACGAAATTGTATCCAGAGGATGAATTTTATTTTATTTTGGGAGCGGACTCTTTATTTTCCATTGAAAAATGGAAATGCTTTGAGCAAATTTTTCCCAACTGTACCATATTGGCGGCCATGCGGGACGACCGGGACGTGGAGGAGATGGAGCGGCAGATTTCGTATTTGGAAGAGCGATACTGTGCCAAAATCAAGCTTTTGAAGGCTCCGTTGATCGAGATTTCTTCCACCGGGATCCGCGCGCGCGCCGCAAGCGGCCTGAGCGTGTACTACATGGTGCCAGACGCGGTGGCAGATTATATACGGCAAAACAAGCTCTATCGTCAAGACATGTAAAAGCGGCTGTGAATAGTAACGAACTGTCAAGAAATAAAATTTCTTAACAGTTCCTAACAAAGCGAGAAAAAAGTGGGGAATATGAACATGGATTTGGAAACAATACAAAAGAAATTGGAAAAGAAACTGAAAAAAAACCGATACCAGCATACGCTGGGAGTCATGTTCACTGCAGCGTCCATGGCGATGCGTTTTGAGACGGACATCCACAAGGCCATGTTGGCGGGGCTGCTTCACGACTGTGGAAAGTTTTGTTCTTCCAAGGATCAGATAAAGCTTTGCGACAAGCTGGGCCTCACGCTTTCTGATGCCGAACGAGAGGTTCCCGCGTTGATACACGCAAAATTGGGGGCTTGTCTGGCAAAGGAGGAATATGAAGTGGAAGACGAGGACATTTTAAACGCAATTCGCCATCATACGACCGGGCGTCCGCAAATGAGCACGTTGGAAAAAATCATTTTTCTCGCCGATTATATTGAACCGGGTCGAAAGATGATTCCGGGATTGGACGAGGTACGGCACCTTTCCTTTACGGACTTAGATGCCGCAGTTTGCTTGTGCGCACGCAATACGTTGCGTTATTTAGAAGAGTCCAACC
>CATLEQ010000486.1 GCA_949915905.1 uncultured Lachnospiraceae bacterium
GGTATAAATGTAATCGGCATCTCTTACCGCTTCCTTCGGGTCGCTGATCTCCAATACCTTTCCGCCGCCTTCCGCGCAAGCCTGCTTGCGTCCGTTTTTATTCTTGTCAATCATCCACTGCTCGTTCTTGTCGTGTGCCCCGCCTAACACGTAGCCCTCCGGGCTTGATAGGATCACGGTCGCGCCGAACCTTGGCAGCAGTTTCGCGAGGTCATTGGCGGAAGTCTCGCGCACGCCCGTGGAACCGATGAAGGTCAGCGTGACATCTTTTAACTCCCTCCCTTCCGGCAGGTTTTCCAGAATCGTGACGAAGTCGCACAACGTCTGCGTGGGATGGCGCGTGTGGTCCATGCCGTTGAAAAACGGGACAGAACAGTTTTTCGCGAATTCTTCCATTTCCAGCGTCGGCCGCCACCGCATGGCGATTCCGTCCACCATGCTGGAGACGACGGTCGCCGTGTCGCCGATGGTTTCACGCTTGCCCAAATGCAGTTCGCCGTGTTCTCCGCCGGTAAGGTAGAGGGCATGCGCACCGAGCTGTGTTGCCGCCACTTCAAATGATACTCTTGTCCGGGTGGAATTTCCGTTAAAAATCATGGCGAGTGACTGATCCTTGAGTAGTTTTGGACAATGTCCCGCCTTTGCATCCTTTTTCAATTGCATAATCAATTCTGCCAGGTCCATCAATTCCTCGTTGGAGTAATCCCAGCAATCCATAAAATGTTTTACATTTCCCATCAGAGGGTTCCTCTCTTTCTGTTACATCGATTCGCTGCAGCAAGAATGGTAACTTTTTGTTTTTATCTTTACCATTATTTTAGGACTTTTATACTATTTTTTAAATTCCCAGATATAATGATTTTTGCGAATACTTAAAATTGAGTACATTTCTTTGGCGGTTTGTGATATAATGCGAATATCGCAGAAAGAGAGGAGCATCATTTACAATGAACCAGCATATTACCTTGGAAGATTGGTATGTTTTAGAACAATTGAATCATTTGATTTTTGATACTCCTGCATTAAAATTATTGCCCCAATTGCTCGAGGAGCTTAAGCCGTTGGTGCCGTATTCCCATTCGTTGACGCACTTTGTCCGTTATGATGAAGGAGAGATGGTGAGCTTTCAGTATGAGAGTTCTGACATACCAAGACAGCATTTGCAATTATACGAGGACAAGTTTATCATGTCGGATTATATTAATTGGTACGCGAGGGGAATGTGCAGCAGTGTGTTTCGGGAGTCCGACGTTGTTCCGGATTCTCTGCGCCTGAGTTCGAAATTTATGTCTGGCTGGATGAAGCCGCTGGGACTATACCATGGCGTGGGAATGATTATTTCCAGAAATGACGTGAAATATGCGGGTGTTTATCTGTATCGGGGGGAGGAGGACGACGATTTCTCTGATCGGGACTTGGAGATCCTTAACGTTTTGCAGGAGCGGTTGTGGCGGAAGTTTTTTCATGCATTTCCCAACGGGATTATCGATGAAAATCTGGACACGCTGCCGGAAAACGTAATCCGGCTTGACAGGAGGCTGACGCATAGGGAGCAAGAGATTTTGGCCTATATTGATGCGGGCGTTTTACGAAACGACTTGTCAGACCAGCTTCATATCACGGAAAATACGCTGAATAAGCATCTGGCCAATATTTATCGGAAGCTGAATATCAGCGCGTATGAACAACTGATACAGATGCTGAAGGCAAAATAGAAAAGTATAGCTCAAAACTATTGACATAAATTTTTTTGACGTGTATGATAATAGTGTTAAGAGGGTATTTCCTCTTAAAGTTTATTCGCTACCGGCCATGCGAAACATAAGTAGGCCGTGAAAACGTTTATTCGCTACCGGCCATGCGAAATATAAATAGGCCGTGTTAAAGTATGTTAAGCCCTCTTTCGAGAGGGCTTAAGTCATACAGTGGAGGAAAATTTATGGAAATTATA
>CATLEQ010000487.1 GCA_949915905.1 uncultured Lachnospiraceae bacterium
ATCGATGATTACGAATCCGCGGCCGACCCGCGCTGAAGTGACGGATGTGGCCAATGCGATTTATGACGGTACGAGCGCTATTATGTTATCCGGCGAAACCGCAGCTGGAAAGTTTCCGGTAGAAGCGGTCTCTACAATGGTGAGGATTGCCGAAAATATCGAGAAACATATTCATTATAAGAAACGTTTCTTCAACAGGGGCCGGTTGGAAAATCCGGACATCACCGACGCGGTCTGTCATGCCACCTGTACAACGGCTTATGACCTTGGCGCCTCTGCAATCATTGCAGTGACAAAAACCGGACGGGCGGCAAAGATGATTTCCCGTTTTCGTCCGGCATGCCCGATACTCGGTGGCACGACTTCCCGCAGGGTGTGGCGTCAGCTCGCCATGAGCTGGGGCGTGAAACCACTTCTTCTCGATGAAAAAATTGATGTACTAGAACTGTTTTCCCATGCGGTAGAGCAGGGAAAGAAAGAAGAACTGCTGAAAGACGGGGACTTGGCGGTTATTACTTCCGGCGTTCCACTCGGTCAATCCGGAACAACAAATATGATGAAAGTAGTAAAGGTATGATGTGATTTCCTTTTGATTTTTAGAGAATCCTATTGTAGAAATACAGTAGGATTTTTTTTATTTACGCGAAAGTAAAGAGAGAATACCTGCGGACTTGCTCGCAGATATTGGAGCGCACCCGCGAACCGAGTGGTCTCGCGAAGCGTGACGTTCGTGGTTAAAAGGAGGAAAATTAGATGAAAAAAGGAATAGAATATGGATATGTGCGGGTGTCGAGCATGGAGCAGAATGTGAGCCGTCAGATAACAGCGATGTTAAATGCCGGAATAAGAAAGGAAAATATCTATGTTGACAAGCAGACAGGAAAAGATTTTCACAGACAAAATTATGAGAAAATGCTGTCTCTGCTGCAAAGCGGAGATTTACTGTACATAGTCAGCATCGACAGACTCGGCCGCAACTATGTGGAAGTGCAGGAGCAGTGGAGAATACTGACAAAGGAAATAGGCGTTGATATTTGTGTAATTGATATGCCGCTTCTGGACACGCGGAATGGAAAAGATTTAATGGGAACGTTTATTGCGGATTTGGTTTTGCAGATATTGTCTTTCGTTGCTGAGAGCGAGAGGGAAAATATCCACAGACGACAGGAAGAGGGCATTGCCGCCGCCAAGAAAAACGGCGTCCGCTTTGGACGGCCGGAGGCCTCAATACCAAAAAATTTCGAAACAATTGTATGCCGCTGGAAAAATAAGGAAATTACCTTAAAAGAAGCACTGAGAAAATGCAAAATAAGTAAATCAACGTTTTACCGCAGATTGAGGAAGCTAAGTTATAAAGGGTGATATCCCGAAAAAAGCCCTTAAAACAGATGGGTTGTGCATATGAAAAGAGTGTCAAAAAGTATACCTTTTGACATTAGTATAAAATGTGAACAGGACATTGAGAATGGAGGAATTACAGTATGAGAGTAGCGACAAAGAAGTTGTTAGTAATGGTTGGTTTGTTATTGATTTGTATATCATTTGTTGGATGTGGTTCATCAAATGATATAACTGGCACTTGGATATATGTGGAAAGTAAAAGTAGCGATGACGGAATGCATTTTTATGATGATGGAACTTGTGTAAATGTTTATAAAAATCATACAAGTGCAGATGCAACAAATTGGAAAATACAAGAAGATGGAATGCTTATTTTGAAAATGGAATGGGACGGGAATGCATCCTTTGAACGTGTGGACAAAAAGGAGGAGGCGCTTGAAAATAGGAAATTATACTATTTGTCTGGAAATACTTTAATATTTAGTGTCTGCTGATTAGGTTGCAAACACTTGATTTTACTGACTTTTGCCCCGTTTTCTGGTACAATAATTGCAAGGATTTTGACGAAAACAAATCGTTTTTCTTGCAGTTTTTTACAGATTTTGAG
>CATLEQ010000488.1 GCA_949915905.1 uncultured Lachnospiraceae bacterium
TATTTTAATTATGAAGCAAGAAAGCAACACCCCCACCATGAAAGATGTCGCAAAGGAAGCCGGTGTCTCCCTTGGAACCGTATCCAAGGTGGTCAACGGCCTGCCGGTCGGAGACTCTTACAGACTCCGCGTGGAAGATGCCATCCAGAAATTGAACTACCAGGTCAACAGCTACGCGCAAGGTCTTAGGGCAAACAAGACCTATACCGTCGCGCTTTTAATTCCGAACGTACAGAATCCTTTTTTTGCCTCTCTTACCCATTATATCAATCTGGCGCTTTTAAAAAGGAAGTATCGGATGCTGCTTTGCTCCACGGATTTTGATTTGCAACTGGAGCAAGAATATATTACCATGATGAAGCAAAACAAGGTGGACGGCATCATCGGGCTGACTTACAACCCGGATCTCGCCGTGGAGGAAGACACCCCCTTCGTGTCCATCGACCGTTCCATCGGTTCAAAGATTCCCTGCGTGGCCAGTGACAATTTTGCCGGCGGACAACTCGCCGCCGAAAAATTGGCAGACCTCGGCTGTAAAAGCGTCGCGTTTCTTCGTATCGGCTCCTCCCTGGCCAATGAGCCAAACAAACGAAAAGCCGGCTTTGAGAACGGCTGTCTTGCGAGAGGGATCCCCTATGAAATGAAAATCATTAATGACGGGGATTCCTTTGAAGAATTCGAGACTTTCCTTAAAGAACACATACAGGACGGCAATCTATCCTTTGACGGTATTTTCTGCGTGACGGACCGTCTGGCCTATTCCGTCATCCACATGCTGCACAAGCTAGGGCAGCGCGTCCCCGAAGACGTTCAGGTCATCGGTTTTGACGGAACCCGCCACTTCGGCGACATGGACTATACTTGCTCCACCATCGTGCAACCCGTCCCGGAAATCGCCGAAATGTGTGTCGAACTTCTTTTCCAGGAAAACATGACGACTAAGCCGCCGCTCGTCTGCCTCCCGGTTTCCTACGCATACGGGAAAACCACTTTGGAGTTTCCGCAAAAGGAGGATACGCCATGAGTGCCCACGAGGATATGACCCGCCAGCCAGCCCTCTCCAAAGATGAAAACGATGCTAAAGCCGCTCCTGAAAATTCAAGCCGGGAGGCAAAGCAAAGGAAGCAGAAGGACTGGAAGAATTGGTGGTATTACTATAAATGGTATGTCGTCTGTGCCATCATCGTCCTCGCAATCACGCTCGACGTTTTAAGCAGTGCCCTTGGACTTTGGCAGAAAAAACCGGATTTCCAAGTCGCGTACATTGGCAAATCCCCACTTTCCGAAGATGCCGCGGCCTATTTGGAACAAACCTTCGCTTCCATTGGCCGGGATTTTAACGGGGACGGCGAAATCATAGTCCAAATCAACCAATATGTCAGCGGCAATCCAACTGCGGATACCGACACGGCCTATTATGAGTATGCGGACGAAATCTCCCTGATCGGCGACATTTCGGATTGTGAAAGTTATTTTTTCCTGACGGACGATCCGGAAAACCTCCAATACAAGTTCCAAATCCTGGCCAATGCGGACGGAAGCTGCCCTAAGGACACGGATTATTCGACAGATGGAAAAGTAATCGCATGGAATGACTGTCCTATTTTATGCGGGTCAAACCTTGCTTCCTCCTCATCGGACACCATCTCCCACGATGGGGCAAAGTCAGGAGAAGCACACGGTGAAAGCGGTGAAAATTTGCTTCCCGCCGAGCTGTATCTTGGCAGACGTTGTTTTTTTACAGAGGATTTGACCGAACACTATGAGCAATGCGCCGAATTGTGGGACTTAATCCATGACAGTTATGAAAAGGCACAAAAATAGTTGAAAAATCTAAAGCATAAGCAAACATGAAAGGAGCTCATCATGAAAACGAAATATATCATCTTTTCTCTCTGTCTCGCATTGATACTGGCC
>CATLEQ010000489.1 GCA_949915905.1 uncultured Lachnospiraceae bacterium
CTTCATAATAAGAACATAATTCCCTGCATCCGTCTAAAACAGAAGAATCCGCGCCCTGGATGCGGATTTGTACGACCGTGTCAAAATAAAGCTCCGTCATCGAGAGTTCTTCCGGCTCCGTCTCCCTCGCGCAGCCGCCAAGTATCAATGTGGTCAACAAAAAAGAAATGATTAAAATCCATACTTGTTTTTTCATGTTCGGTTTTCCTCCGTTTCAGTTCCCGACCGGGGTGGACTATCATTTTATTATAAACAGTAAGTGAAAAAAATACAATCGAACATGTGATTGCATTTATAGAAGTTGTGTGTTATTATGATACAAGAATTTAAAGGAGATTCGTTATCATGATTTCATATATTAGAGGAGAATTGGCCGAATTCGAGCGTGACAAGGTGATTGTTGACGTCGGCGGGGTAGGTTATGGGATTTTTATGCCGGAACGTTCGATGGGCATGCTGCCCCGGGCGGGAAGCGAGGTCAAGATTTATACATATTTGAACGTCCGTGAGGACGCGATGCAGTTGTTCGGGTTCCTTTCGAGGGATGAAGTGCAGATGTTCAAATTGTTGATTGGAGTGAGCGGAATCGGCCCGAAGGGGGGGCTTGGCATTCTCTCCACGCTGTCGGCGGACGATTTGCGTTTTGCCGTGCTTTCGGGAGACACCAAGGCGATTTGCGCCGCCCCCGGCATCGGGAAGAAGACGGCGGAAAAGTTAATCATTGAGTTGAAGGATAAACTGGACTTAGAAGACGTGCTCGAGCGTTCCCAAGGAGGAGAAGCCGATCCAGCAAATGCCCGGGACCTGTCCGTAAGCGACATCCAAGCGGATGCCGTACAGGCATTAGTCGCGCTTGGATACGGCAGCACGGAAAGTATGAAGGCCGTCAAGAAGGCGGGCGGAGAGTATACGAGCGTGGAAGAACTTTTAAAAGCGGCATTGAAACTGATGTTCTAGTATAGTACCGTTGACTTCCTTCAAAAACAAGGCAGACAAAAATTCAGGCAGGGTGTTTGGCAAAATGCCAATGATGCGAGAAAGGTTACTACTATAAATGGGGAAACGAATCATTACGACAGAAACTCTGGAAGAAGACCAGAAAATAGAAAACCACCTGCGCCCGCAGTATTTAAAGGATTATATCGGGCAGGAAAAGGCAAAGAAAATGTTGGACATCTATATTAAGGCGGCGAAGGAGCGTTCCGACGCGCTCGACCACGTATTGTTTTACGGGCCTCCGGGGTTGGGAAAAACGACGCTTTCCGGCATTATTGCCAATGAGATGGGGGTAAATATCAAAATCACGTCCGGTCCGGCGATTGAAAAACCGGGTGAGATGGCGGCGATTTTAAATAATTTGCAGGAACACGACATTTTATTTGTCGACGAGATTCATCGCCTGAACCGGCAGGTGGAAGAGGTGCTTTATCCGGCCATGGAGGATTTTGCCATTGACATTTTAATCGGAAAGGGGGCGACGGCGCGTTCCATCCGTCTGGACCTGCCGAAGTTTACCTTGATTGGTGCCACCACGCGGGCAGGGATGCTGACCGCGCCGCTGCGTGACAGATTCGGGGTCATTCACCATCTGGAGTTTTACACGGAACAGGAGCTGACGACGATTGTCCTTCGCTCCGCGAAGGTGTTGCAGGTGGAGATTGAAGAGCAAGGGGCGAGGGAGCTTGCCAGGCGTTCGCGGGGGACGCCGAGATTGGCTAACCGTCTTTTGAAGCGGGTACGGGATTTCGCCCAGGTACAGTATGACGGCGTGATTACAAAAGACGTGGCAAATTATGCGTTGGATCTTTTGGACGTGGACAAATTTGGC
>CATLEQ010000490.1 GCA_949915905.1 uncultured Lachnospiraceae bacterium
GGAGAAGAGGGACATGGAAGAAAAACAAAGGCAGCAAGAAAGCTTTGACATGAGCAAATTAGATTTGAAAAATCCCATTGTCAAAAAAATGCTCACGGCCTCCATGGGAAAGATGGGCGAAGCGGTCGCCCCGAGCCTTCGTCCCGTGGAGTATAAAAAAGTAAAGTCAAAAAGAATCAAGATTGAAATGCCGGATGGCGTAAAGCTGTCGGCGTTTCTGGCGAAGCCGAATGAGAAAAAGGCGTATCCGGTAATCTTGGTGCGCAATCCCTACGTATCCAATTCTTTTGTTTATGAAGGCATCCTTCCGATATTTGCAAAATACGGATATGCCACGCTCCTTGTCGAGGTGCGGGGAAGCCAGACCTCGGAGGGGGAATGGCTGCCGTTCGAGCACGAGATACAAGACGGAAAAGACGTGCTGGACTGGATTGCCGCGCAGGAGTGGTGTGACGGCAACATCGGCTGCTTCGGCGGTTCCTATCTGGGGCATGTGCAATGGGCGGTCGCCAATTCGCACCACCCGGCATTGAAGTCATTGTTCGTCCAGGTGTACGGCTCGACGCCTTACGATACTTTCTGGAGGCGGGGAATGTTCCGCCAGGAAATCTGGTCCGTATGGGTGACGCAGATGATGGGAGAACATCGGTTCAAGGTCGCGCAGACGCGGGAACAGTTGAAGGAGTGCCTGGCGTATCGTCCACAAAACCAGATTGGAGAACATTTTATCGGGCAACATGTGGATTGGTACACGGATTGGACCACGAACTCCAAGCAAACGGATGACTATTGGACAAAAGGGTTCTGGGGTGATTTTTATAAGACGGCGGAAGAATCTTGCGTGCCGATTCTGTTGGAGGGCGGTTGGAACGACATTTTCCTGCGGCCGGAAATCGAGGCATATCGGCGTATGCCGGAGGAAATCAAAAAGCAAAGCCGGTTCCTAATCGGGCCGTGGAACCACGGTGGACAGTGCAACGGTGAAATTTCGTATCCAAATAGCAACGACGACCTCTTTTTCATCCGAAACGGGGTGGAGTGGTTTGACTATACGCTTAAGGGAATGGAATACCCGCACAAATTGGGCGTGGTGGAAGCCTACAATATCGGCGGGGAAGAATATGTGACGTACGAGGGTGACATTACTGCTTCCGCAGAAAAGAAATTGTATCTGGCCGCAGATGGTGTTGCCGGCAATGAAGTCGGTGAGGTGGGCAGTGCAAGCTACGTGTATGACCCGGAAAATTACCCGGAAAATGACTGGGGCAACGTTTTAGGAGACGGTTCCAAGCCAAACTATGGCGGTCCGAGAAAACAGAGGGCGGTCGGCAGCAGGAGCGACGAGCTTTACTTCGTGTCGGACGTGATGGAAGAGGATGTGGACATCGCCGGGGCGATAAAGGCGGAACTTTATGTGTCCTCCGATGCGGAGGCGACGGCCTTTTCCGTCACCGTGAGCGAGGCGTTTGAAAACGGGGACACGATTAACATCCGAAATGACATTACGGACATCCGCTATCCGGACGAGGATTCCTATGAGACTTACATGCCGGGCAGAGTCGTGAAGCTTTCCTTGACGATGCTCGATGTCACCTGGCGGGTGAAGAAAGGTTCGAGGCTTCGCGTGGATATCGCCTCGTCAAATCATCCGGCGTACCACGTTCATCCGAACACGACCGAATGCTGGGCGGACGCGACCACGTCAAAGGTCGCGAATCAGACGGTATACTTTGGGGAAAATCAGGAATCCTGCGTGATACTGCCGGTGCGGTAAAAGCATAAATGGGAAAAAGCGG
>CATLEQ010000491.1 GCA_949915905.1 uncultured Lachnospiraceae bacterium
CCGGCACTCGTCCGCGGATACTTGTCATATACCCTGTGCTTTTTATAAAACCATCTCGGATAACGGTAATAATGCTCGTCCAGCAACGCGTCTGGCATCTCCGTGCGAATGGTCTTCCAATTTTTATGAAAATCCGGAATCCCGTAAATCGGATTCGCGGAAAATACCAGCGTGATTTCCGGATGTTTTTCCTTCATCAATTTATAAATCCGCCGACAGCCGTTCCAATAATGGTCGCCCCAGTTTTCATTTCCAAACCCGATATATTTCAGTCCGAACGGCTCGGGATGTCCGGCATCGGCACGTAATTTCGCCCACTCATTCTCTGCCGGGTCGCCGTTTGCATACGCAATCAAGTCAAACACGTTCTGGATGACTTCCCTCTCGTATTTTTCAGAATTTGCGTCTATCGGCACGCCCGTGCGAAACTGGCAGCTCGTCCCGGCCCAGGTGACGGGCAGCGGCTCCATTTTCAAATCCTCACAAAGCAGGAAATATTCATAAAATCCTACCGCATACGACTGGTTGTACCCGGCCGTCGTGCGCAATGCCCACAAATTGTAATCCGGCACCCGCTTCTCCAATGCACCCAGTGTGTTTTTCCATTTATATTCATTTCCCGGCGCGGCTCCCTCCGTGATGCATCCGCCGGGAAAACGCAAAAACTTCGGATGCAGTTCTTTCAACGTCTCAACCAAATCCTTGCGCAATTTTCCCTGGGACCATTTCGCGTCGCCCGCGCCCCAGTAATCCAGGTCCATGAACGACAAATAATCCACCTTCAATTCGCCCGCGCCTTTAGCCTCCAACACGAACCGTCCGTACGCCGTCTTTTCCCCGTCCAGATTTACCTCATGCTTCTGCCAGCGATCCGATATCTCCGCCTCATTTTCAAGCCGTTCGTCAACCGCCTTTATGTCATGGGTTTCCTCGTCACCGGACAAGTCCAAACACTTTTTTTCTGTCAGCAGTGTGCCGCTTGCATTCTCTACATACACGCACACTTCTCCCTCATATTCCGAAGCGTCAAAAAATCCGGAAAACTGATATGTATGTCCCTCTTCGATGGAAATTGCACAACGCCCGGTCACGATTTCATTTCCATTATATCCATAATTTTTCAGCACCGCCTCGTCCCGAATGAGGGCATAGTCACTGGTGGCACACAAGGGGTTCCAGGTTCCCACTTCCACTTGCCCGCTCGTTTCCCAGAACTTCAATCCTTCTTTATGGGGCACGATTTTCTCCGGTGCCTTGCGGCAATCCTTTTCCACCACGCCCGGCTGCATGTACCAACCGTCAAAACTGTTATTATTAAGGACGTTGGCGTTCAGCCCGCCGTCACACGCAAAATTAATGTCCTCCAAAAACAAGCCGAACAGCATGTCGGAAACCCGCTTTGGCGCGTCACTCTCCCGTATCAAAACCCTTCGCTCCATGTTACCTCCTCCTAGATCATGAAGGTGTCCCCACCTTTATTGAAAAATCCCTATATATCCCCACCGGTACATTTTCTCCAAAAGAATATTCTTTCATATCATCACGTTCAAAATCGTATACCGTTACAAGCTCTTTATCAGGGTCAACAATCCAATACTCTCTGACTCCTGCATTATGGTATTTGAATAATTTTTTATAGTAGTCCATCGTCCTGCTACTTGGTGAAACGACTTCAATTATCCAGTCTGGTGCACCAACACACCCTTTATCATTTAGCTTGCTTGAATCACAAACAACATTAAT
>CATLEQ010000492.1 GCA_949915905.1 uncultured Lachnospiraceae bacterium
TATTTGCAGGAGGCGGCACAAAAAGGCAGGAAGCTGGACGTGATCGTGCGGGCTCCGGTGGACGCGGTTTTGAAAGAACAAGAAATGGAAATCGGCTTGCTGTTACAGATGTTGGGAGACATTTACCGCAATGCGGACAAAGCCGTTTCGAAGCGAGGGGACAAGGGGAGGATTTTGATCTGCATGGGGTATAATCAGGAGGCGGAGTATGAGATTTCCGTGTCCGACAACGGGGAGCCGTTTTTGCGGCACGTGCTGGAGCATTTGGGGGAACGGGGCGTGACGACGGGCGGCACGGGATATGGACTTGCCGATGTTTTTGAAGTGGCCGAAAAGTATAAAGTCAGTTTTTTGCTGGAACAAAATTTATCGCAAAATCATATGTTTTCTAAGACGATTCATTTGGTTTTTGACGGGAAAAATAGACGGAGCGTCAGTGAAAGGAAAGGACGGATTATTTTTTTGAATGCAGAAAATGGAATTTCGTGAGTGAAAAATGGTATTTTTAAGGAAAAAAAGCAAGATTTCGTGAGTGAAGAAATAAAGAGAATCGGAGTAAAGCATGGGATGTTCGAAAAAAGGTTGTTAGATATGGAAAAATATGTTATTATATGAAAACGACTTTTTATGCAGAACTCGCATGGCATTTGACGGATGATGACACCAGATCATTTGTCAAATGTTATGCTAGTGGTGAACGTACATGAGAGGAGACGTTGTTTTGCTTACGAAAGTTTTGATTGTTGAGGATGAAGAGGACGTACGCGAGGAGTACAAAAGACAGATGGAAAATCATGCCGGTTTGTGCCTGGCCGGCGAGGCGGATTGTGCGAGGGATGCCACCGCGATATTAAAAAGCACGCAGGTGGACGCGGTCATACTGGATTTGGAGCTGAATGGGGATGACGGAATTTCTTTTCTGAGAAATATGCAGGAACTTCGGGGAGAGAAGCCGTTTGTTCTAGTGGTTACCAAGGTGGTTTCGAGAGCGATATCTGAGTTGGCACATAAATGCGGGGCGGATTATGTTTACATAAAGGCGGGGAAAGATTTTACCCCGGATGATCCGCTGACCCTTGTCGAGATGGGCGCGCCTTATCGGGAATCGAAAGAAAGTGCAAGGGCGCACGCGGACGAGGTGAACCTGCAGACGAAAAAGGAGATTTATAGGAAACGGATTCAGGCCACGTTGGAAGAGATGGGATTTCCGAGCAGGAGGTGTGGGACGAGCCAGTGTGTGGAGGCCATTCTTTATATGGTGTTGTCAGACCAGACGGACATCAGTATTACGAAAAGAGTGTATCCCCATGTGGCGGTCATTTTCAAGACCGGAAAAAAGAACGTGGAAAAGAACATTCGAGTCGTTATTGAGAAAGTGTGGGCGCAGGAGGACGAGGAAAAATTGCGGCGGCTGTATCCGTACGGTTGGAGTGCCGAGACGGGGAAGCCGACAAACGCGGAGTTTTTGGAGCATATGGCCAGAGAACTGTTCATCAATAATTTGTGAAAAGTCGGGCGGCGATGGAAACATCGCCGTTTTATATTACACTTCAGCGTCGCGCCAGCGCGGGCTGAACCGCAATCGTTTTATTGCTTTATAGGAAGTGAAACTTTTTGTTTTATGACGGGCATGAAAAAAGTCGAAAAAGGTCGAACGTTTTTGGGGACGCGGTATGGTATAATATCGCTAGATATTATACCTGCGCATAGGCAGTTTCTGCAAAACCGCAGAAAACTGCTG
>CATLEQ010000493.1 GCA_949915905.1 uncultured Lachnospiraceae bacterium
GGGATTGGCCGTCTCGTCTGCGAGTACCAGGATTTCACTCGGCCCGGCGATGGAGTCAATGCTGACATGCCCGTAGACCGCCTTTTTTGCCAATGCGACGTAAATGTTTCCGGGTCCCACGATTTTATCCACCTTGGGAATGCTCTCGGTTCCGTACGCCAATGCGGCAATCGCCTGCGCGCCGCCTACCTTGTATACCACGTCGGCCCCGGCCTCTTTCGCGGCGACCAGCGTCGTCGGGTTGACACGCCCGTCCTTTCCCGGCGGGGTCACCATGACGATTTCATGCACGCCCGCCACCTTGGCCGGCATGATGTTCATCAACACGGACGACGGATACACCGCCTTTCCGCCCGGCACGTAAACGCCGACCCGCCACAGCGGGGTCACCTTCTGCCCCAGCAGCGTCCCGTCCGGCTTGCTGTCAAACCAACTATACTGCATCTGCTTGGCGTGATACTCCTCGATATTTTTCAAGGCCTTGCGAATAATTTCTAAAAGACCGGCATCCACTTGTTCATAGGCCTCGGCAATTTCCTCCTCGGTCACCTTGATATTATCCGCGCCAATCTTCACCCCGTCAAACTTCTCCGTATAGGCAAAGACGGCACTGTCGCGCTTTTCGCGCACGTCCTGCAAGATCTTTTGCACGCCCGCCTCGTATTCGCCGTAGCTGTCGGGGCTTCTGCGAAGCAAATCCTTTAACAAATTATTTTTTGTCGTTTCATCCAATGTCTCGATTCTCATGATTTTCTCTCCCATTTACGCATTTTCCGCCTCTGTCACCAGATTCCGAAGTCCGCCGATCAGCTCCTTGATCCGTTCATTTTCCATCCGCATGCTGACCGGATTGACAATCATGCGGGCGGACAACGGACAGACCTCCTCCAGCACCACGAGCCCGTTTTCCCTCAAGGTGGAACCCGTCTCCACGATGTCCACGATGACCTCCGACAGTCCGACAATCGGTGCCAGCTCGATGGATCCGTTCATCTTGATGATCTCCACCGTCTGGTGTTTTTTATTATAAAAATAATCTTTGGCGATATTCGGATACTTCGTCGCCACCCGAATCAATTCCCGGTGCTTTAACAGTTCCCCTGCTTCCTCGTAGCCGCACACGCACATCCGGCATTTCCCGAATCCGAGGTCTAATACCTCGTGCACCTTGCGGCTCTCCTCCACGATGGTGTCTCTCCCCACCACGCCGATGTCCGCCGCCCCGTATTCCACGTAGGTCGGTACGTCCGGCCCCTTGGCAAGGAAAAATTTCAGTTTCAGTTCTTCATTTACAAAAATCAGCTTCCGTGAATCCTTGTCTTTCATTTCGTCACAAGTGATTCCCAGGTTTTCCAGCATCTCCAGCGTTTTTTTGGCCAGTCTGCCCTTCGTCAGGGCAAAAGTCAGGTATTTCATTTTCCGCCCTCCTTTTTCACATGCAACGTTTGCTCCTTGCCGTTCTGCAAATTTATCATATGCATGCGGCCCTCCGTATTTAACTCCAATATGCAAAATGCCTGCGCGCGTTTTCCATATGCAATCAAGTCTTCCTTCGTATCATCGTCCCTGCGCTTTAACAACTCGATACATTTTCCCTTTGCCCGAAAATCCTTTGCCAGGGAAATCGCCCATTCCCGCGTGGCCGCGTCGTAGACGATGATATTGTTCGAAGTGGTCGCGACCTTGATCTTCTGCCGGCTCATGGCACTGAGCAAATCGTCGAGCAGGATGGCGAAC
>CATLEQ010000494.1 GCA_949915905.1 uncultured Lachnospiraceae bacterium
CGGCACGGCTTTTGTCCATCGGTGCCGTCACCGTGGTGCTTTATGGCTGGTCGACCGTCATGAACTCTATTTTGCAGGGAATCAACAAATTGACGGCACCGGCGAGAAATGCCGCCATTTCCCTGGTGATCCACTTGATTTCGCTGGTTGTGATGATGGTGGTATTTAAGCTGAATATCTATGCATTGGTGGGAAGCAATATCATTTTTTCAATTTGCATGTGCATTTTGGACGTGCGTTCCATTCGAAAGGCGTGCCGATATCGTCAGGAGTGGGACAAGACGTTTTTGAAGCCACTGATTGCCTCCGCCATTATGGGCGTGGTGACGTATCTCGTATACCAGGTCATGGACGTGGCGGTCGGCGGGCGGTTCGTTCCGACGGCGGTTTCCATCGTGGCGGCGGTCATCGTCTATGCGATTGCCATTTTAAAAATAGGTGCCTTTTCGGCGGAGGACATCATGGCTCTGCCGCAGGGAAGACGGATTTACATGATTTGCGACCGATTGCATTTGCTGTGAAATTTTCCACTTGTACGGATGCTCTTTTTGAGCATCCAACCGTACAGATGGAAAAAAATTGGCGGTGGCGGCTGTGCGCATCATTTTATACCAAGCGGCAGTTATTTTCGCCGCTCAGTATAATCGGAACGAAATAGGGCGATACTATAGGAAAAAAGAGGTTTTGCCCTATGAAAGTAAAACATGGTATCGCGTTTGTGGCGGTTCTGTTCGTGGCCGCGACATTGATTGGACTTGGTTATCAATTTAGTTACCAGTACGCCCTGAAGCAGCAAGACATTCAAGCCGAAGTCGTTCCCGCCCCGGAGAGTGTGAGCGTGCAGGGGGAGGCGAAGGAAGCACCGGAGGATGAATTGCCTGCGGAAGGCTATTATCTTGCCCAGTTGAACGGGTATGTCGTCGTTTATTACTCGGACAAGCAGACGATTTATGAAATGACGGGAATCGCGGTTGACAGCCTGCCCAAGGAAGTGCAGGGTGAGATTTTGGACGGGAAATATGTGAAGGATGTCAGGGAGTTATACGGATTTTTGGAAAATTATTCCAGTTAGGAACTGTTCGAAAAATAACTTGTGAATAATGCGCAGGATGAACAGTTCCTTAACCATAGGAAGGATGGAAGACGATTCATGGATGAGCAGAAGATAAAGAGAATCAATGAGTTATATCACAAATCAAAGGCCGAGGGGTTAAGCGAGGAGGAGTGCAAGGAACAAAAGCTCCTCCGTGCAGAATATTTGGCGGCCATACGGGGAAATTTAAGGAGTCAATTAGACTCCATCGATGTCAAGGAGAAGGATGGCAGCGTCGTAAATTTGGGAGAAAAGTATGGAACCAAAATCAGAAATCAGGCGCAGTAAGCGCGCGTTGCGAAAAGCCCTGCTTTCGGATGTGCGGCAAAGATGCAGCGAGCAGATTGCTTTGCGTGTGACGCTCCATCCATTGTTTGCCCGGTGCGAGTTTCTTTTTTGCTATATGGCATGCAAGGAAGAGGTGGATTTGACCCTTTTGATGAAGGCTGCATGGAAAAGCGGGAAGAGGGTGGCCGTTCCGCGGGTGCTTTCCGAGGGGGAAATGGAGTTTTTTGAAATTCATGGATTTGACGAGCTTTCACCGGGATAT
>CATLEQ010000495.1 GCA_949915905.1 uncultured Lachnospiraceae bacterium
CAGGTGCTTGTCCTCCTTTTCAATCGAAGCCTCGCTGTTCTCGTCCATCTTGGCCAGTTTCGTGTCGTCCAGGTTGAACCAACTGTAGCTGGTAGCTTCCGTCGTAATTCCATACCCGCTAAATAATGGTAACTTTTCCCGGGGTTCTTGGGTCTTGCCGTTCTCGTCGGCGACCGATACCGAGCCCTCGGACTTTTCCAAACGCATGGTGGCGGCGGTGTTTTCCCCCTCGTTGGCATCAACGGCGTCAACCTTGCCGTCAGGAGCCGTCTTGTTGGCATCGTCGGCGTTGCCGCCGCATCCGGCGCATGCCAACGCAAGCAGGACGGCCAATAAAATTACTCGCACTTTTCTCATGATGTTCTCCCTTCGTGTTAAAAAAATGTATGATTATCAGTCCTATTATACTCGCTCTAAGGCGAAAAGGCAACAAATTTAGAGGTGAAGTTTGCGGTTTTACGTGATTTGTATGAAAAATGATTGAAATGATTTGCGGAGAGAAGTATAATAAATCCAGTTGTATTGTGTGAGGACGTGCTGAGGGATATTGCGTGGTTTTAATAATATTTCAATTATAGGTTTCAGGTGTTTTGACAGAAAGAAGGGTGGAGGTAAGAAATGGAACAATCACGACGTGAAAGTATAAATGAAAAGCAGAGAAGGCGAACCATCATCTATGGGGTGTGCGGCGGAATCGTCATCGCGGCGATTCTCCTTGTCACGACCTTGTGGGTGTCGAGCGGCGCGAGCAAGGGGACGGACGAGGCGGTGAACCGGGTCAGTGAATTCTATCTGGAGGAATTGGCCGGGCGGAGGACGCAGGTGGTGAATGAGGATTTGAAAAATAATTTTGCCCACATGGAGAACGCGCTCGGCATATTGGAGGCCTCGGATTTGGAATCTCAAGAGGCTTTGCAGAGTTTCTTGGGAAAGGTCAAAAAGCTTTTTGACGTGGAAGAGTTCGCGCTGGTGGATGAGAACGGGATGGTTTATACGGTGGACGGCGTGGTCTCGGGAAGCGATAAGTACGGCAGTGGTTACGATTTCCTTTTTGAGGAACTGACGGAGCCCGTGATTTGCACGCCGAACCATCACGGGGAGAGGAAGCAGATGATTTTGGCGATTCCCGTGGAAGGGATTTCCTATCAGGGAACGCGGGTGAAGACTTGCTTTTTTCAGATTAACCTTGAGGAAATGCTAAGTTATTTGACGTTGCAGACCAGTGATAATGGAACTTATTGCAATTTATATTATCGTGACGGGGAGAGCCTGACAAATGACGAGTTCGGTCATCTCGTGGAGGGCGAAAACCTCCTTTCAGCTCTTGAGAACGCGGAGTTTGATGCCGGACGGGGATTTGAGATGTTGAGAGACGACTTTGAAAATGGCAGGGCGGGGCAAACTTCTTTCCGGCATCATGACGTGCGGGAGGAGCTTTGTTACATTCCGGTGGAAGGAACGGACTGGATGCTGACGATTTTGATACGGGACAACATCATCAGTGAACAGATTAGCTTCATCAGTTCCGGAATGATGAGCCGGGGCGTGGTTCAGGTCGTGGTTACGATGCTCGCGATGTTCGGGGTGTTT
>CATLEQ010000496.1 GCA_949915905.1 uncultured Lachnospiraceae bacterium
CATCCTCAGTGAACTTCGGCGTCTCCATATCCCTCAATACCTGCTCTAAAAACTTCTCGGCCTTCTGCATCGCCTCCTTGCGGGGGATAAGGTCGAAGGAAGAGTCGGGAGAGATGGCAGGGGAGAGGGAGAAGGCAGTGATGACGCCGTTCTTTGTCACCTCGATGCTGGCTGTCTCGGCATCTTTCTCCCAAGTCAGATTCCAGCGTGGAGCCAGGGGGTCGTCAGAGAAGGAGCTGGAGAACTCGCCATCGATTTGAAGTGCAGCCTTGACTCGTTCGGCGACTTTCTCCGGATTTAGCTCCGTTGCAGGCGCAGAAATGACGGTAGGTTGTGTGTCTGCAGAAATGGAATTTGCACTATCGCTGTGGGTAATGGTTCCGGAAATAGAACACGCCGGAGTGAAGAATGCCAGGAATACGGATAGGAATGCGGATATGATTTCTTTCATAGAGAATACCTCCTTTGTTTTTTGGGGGGCTGTGCCTGGATATTATGCGTTTATCAAAAGAATTATCGAATAATCTAAAAATTACTTGGCACTTTTTTGAAAAAACCGTTGACAAGTTCGATGTTTTTTTGTAAAAACAATAGCATAACATTGGATCCCAAATGATTCTTATGCGAGAAGGAGATATGATAGGGCAGGGGGAATGCTACTTCCTCGCTCCCCCCAAAAAAAATAATTCTGAGGGAATTGCGCTGAAATAGATTGATACATTTTTATCAAATAGCATAATATCCTTCTGTATAATACAAACCTGGTTGTTTGATGAGAGATGGGGGTATACGATAACATGTATTTTGACTATGAAGCTAAAATTTTGGAAATGGTACGTTTGTGCATATCGGAGAAAAATCGTGTTTTATTGTTTAATAACAATTCGTTTAATAAAAAGGTCCGTTCTTGTTTAATAAATGAATCCGCCCTCATTACCAATAACGGTCACGATATGTTGCCTCCGGATTATTATTCAGAGGAATATGGCATGATGTTTGATGTTATGTGTATAAATGATTCTGAACAACGAAAGCATTATAATCCCGTAAAAATGCGCGAACGCAAAGCAGAGAAAGAGATATTGACTATGTTGGGAGATTGCGTGACTTCTGATCGCATGATTATTTGTGCATCGGAGACGAATGATATTAGCGAACATACGTATAAAAGCTACTGCAAGAACTGCCAAAGAGTCGTCAATAAGCATGTCAAAAAGATTCCAATATGGACAAAAGAGCATCCTAATATTAGGCAAAAAGGGCTGCTTATTTGCGATGAGACGGAAGCGTATTTTGAAGGAGTTTCTTTTCCATCAGGACATTCTGACCCAGGGAAATCGTGGGTAAGGGGCATGGTGGAAGGAACTGTCTTTCATTACCCTTGGCTAGACAGAAAATTTGTACAACGCATATATGAGTCGCCAGTTGATTTTGTGGTATGGTTTGCACCATATAAGCCATTTGGATATCCCAGAATTCGCAATATGTTTTATCCTGAACTTGTGATTATTGATACTCGATATTCTCCCAAAGGACTT
>CATLEQ010000497.1 GCA_949915905.1 uncultured Lachnospiraceae bacterium
CACGTGGACGTCATCAAGTTTGCAATCGAGCGTGTGAACCATCGTATCCCGGTCGTTGCCGGAACGGGGTCAAATTGTACGAGGACGGCCATCGAGTTGTCTGTGGAGGCGGCGAATGCCGGAGCGGACGGGCTGCTTCTGGTGACTCCGTATTATAACAAGGCGACACAGAATGGATTGATTGCACATTATGCGAAGATTACCGAGGCGGCGAAGCTGCCGTCCATCCTTTATAACGTGCCGAGCCGAACCGGATGCGCGATTAAGCCGGAGACCGTGGCGAAGTTGGTAAAGGATACGGAGTATGTCGTGGGAATCAAGGAAGCGTCGGGCGATATCAGCAACGTGGCGAAAATCATGCATTTGTGCGACGGAAATATTGAACTGTACTCTGGTAATGACGACCAGGTCGTGCCATTATTGTCACTGGGCGGAATCGGCGTGATTTCCGTGTTGTCCAACGTGGCACCGACCTACGTGCATGATATGATTTTTAAATACTTGGAAGGAAACGTGCAGGAGAGCTGCAAGATGCAGTTGGACGCGATACCGCTTGTGGACGCTCTGTTCTGCGAGGTGAACCCGATACCGGTCAAGGCCGCGATGAACATGCAGGGCAAGGGGGTCGGTGGCTTGCGCGCGCCTTTGACGGAGCTGGAGCCGCAGCATGAGGAGGTGTTGCGGAAAGCGATGCAGGAGATGGGACTTCTATAAATCTGAGGTGTTTTAGGGCACTGAACGTCCGGTGGACGTTCAGTGCCGACCATAGCGGAGACGGCGGGAGCACGAAGTGCGCAGCAATCCCTCATGATATTTCATCCCGGGACTTGGTAAGGAACGTGTTCCCGTAAAATTGACCCACCTTCTGATTGGAACCTCGCTTTCGAAAGCTTAAGGGCGCGATGCCCTCCCTTGCCTTAAATGCTTTGGAAAAGTGCGAAAGCGAATGAAAGCCGAGTGCCGAGGCGATGGCGGTGAGCGGCTGCGAGGTATACAAAAGAAGTACCCGGGCTTCTTGAATCTTGGCCTCCTCAATAAAAGAATACAAGGTCTGTCCCGTTGTTTCCTTGAACAAAGAGGAGATGTAGGATTTATTATAACCAAGTTTTTGGGCGATTTCCGTTACCGTGAGTACGGAATAAAGGTTTTGATACACGTAATCAATACAAGAGTCGATAGGTTGTCCATAAGATTCCCATGTCTTGGAGTGGGAGAGTTCGTCAAAATCCCGGCACATGTCTTTCATCACTTGGTTAAATTCGGTGGCGTTTGTGACGGATTCGGCTTTGCCAACGTAGTAGTCACACAATGTCCCCGAAGTTTCCAAATCCACGTACTTGTCCAAGGTATGCATGTTGAGGGCAAATGCAATTCCAATCAGGGTGTTCCGATAGTTGATGGAGGGCGTATAGGAAAAGGCACCCATTTCTCCCGTCATGTTATTTCCCTTGACTTCTCCATACTTGTCAGCTTCTACGCGAAACGGTGTCTTGCGTTCTGCCTG